>JBAXES010000990.1:0-1510 GCA_037140315.1 Chloroflexales bacterium | reverse complement strand
CCGCCGCCCGCCGTAGCTGCCGATTAACGTCCCTACCGGGCAGGTTTCTCGGTATCATTGAAGGGCGACTCGGCGTGCGCCGCCGGCACGGCGAGGAACAGCGCTAGCGCCAGGCTGATCAGCACACACCCGGCGAGGCGGATGAGCGCTCGGCGGTCGTACAATCGGGTGGGGAAAAGGAGAACGGAGAGACTCATTCGCTGCTCCTGCGTACGCGACACTACCGACGTCTGCTGTGCGCAGCGTAGCAGGACGCCAGGGTGACGACATCAGTCACGCCGAATCATCTGTGGATGCGGCAGCATCGAATCTGGCTCGTCACCGCTCGAACGTGCTATACTTGAGGGAGTGACTCGTCGGTACCATCGGTGGAGCAGAACGGAGGATGCGCCATGACGACAACCTATGAGGCAGCAGTCACGCTTGTCGCGCAGCTGTCGCCGGTCGATCAGGCGCGCCTGGTGGCCCTCCTTGCCGAGCGGCTCCGGCACACCCTGCAAACCGAACCGTCATCGAGCACTGCTGACGAGCCCGCGTTCTGGCACCTCCCGGTCGATGATGCCGAATCGCCCCATGACGAGGTACCGCACGGAGCGCTTCCCGCACGCGCGGAAACCCAGGCGATGGTGACACGCTGGTTTGGCGCACCGCTCCCCGAGGATGATGCGCGGGATCTTGCCCTATCGGCGTCGATTGCGGAGTGGAACCTCGATCTATGAAGCCCCTTGCGCAGCTGCCCGACGACGCTGCGGTCTTTATCGACGCGAATATCTTTGTCCTGGCGGGGAGTAGCGGCCCTATCGGACAGCAATGCCTGGATCTGCTCGACCGGGCTCGGTACGGGCGTGTCCAGGGCTTCACGGCCGCATTTGTCGTCGCCGAAGTCACCCACCGCGTCATGGTGAACGAAGCACGCCAGCAGCTCCAGCGCTCCGCACGCGAGACGGTCGAGTATCTCCAGCAGAACCCTGCCTTTGTCCGCAGCCTCACGCGTCATCTCACGGTTGCCAGCGACATCGGCAAGGCTGGATTGATATTCTCCCCCTCACCGTGAAGGATCTGCATGCCAGCAAGGCATATCGACGCGACTACGGCCTGCTCACCAATGACTCGTTGATCGTCGCGGTCATGCGCCACCAGAAGCTGCGCCATCTGGCCAGTCACGATGGCGGATTTGCCCGGATCACGGGCCTGCAGCTGTGGAATCCGGGGAGCTGATTGCTCACAGCGGCATCTGGCTCGTATCGACAATCAGCCACCTCCCCGCCCTCGCATCCCAGCGCAGCGTGTAGGTCACCCGCACGGTGGCCTGCTCCGCCGCGACGGCGCCGGCCTCCTGGTTGCTCCAGGTCTCCTGGGTGACGGCGGTCGCCGTGTCGCCGCTCACGGTGATCGCGCCGATCCCCCAGCGTAGCAGGATCGAACGATGCGGCGCGTGCTGCCGCTGGCGCATGGCAGGGCAACTGCAAAGTCGTACACGTAACCGGAAAAATGCACAGTGAACACCTTT
>JBAXES010000989.1:0-1513 GCA_037140315.1 Chloroflexales bacterium | reverse complement strand
GCTCGGCGTTGCGGCCCTGGAAGAGGAAGCCCTCGATCTCGTTGGCCAGGTTGACGACGAGGCCCTGGCTGGTGTAGAGGTCGTCGAGGAACGCCTTCAGGCGCGAGCGCATGTCGCCCGGGTAGGGCGAGCCGTCGCGCTGGCGCACCTCGCCGAAGACGAACACCTTGCCGGGGCCAAAGACATCGGCCGGCAGCCAGTAGAATGCCGCCCAGTCGATGCTCAGGCGCAGGTCGGACTCGACCTGGGCCGAGAAGCCGCGGATGGACGAGCCGTCGAAGGTGAGATTGTCGTCCGACTTCAGCAGGAACTTCTTATCGTAGTCGAGCATGTGCAGGCGGCCCTCGAGGTCGGTGAAACAGACCGTCACCGCCTTGATGCGCTTCTCACCTGCTAGGTAGGCCATGCGCTCCTCGCGCATCTGCTCGGCCGGCACACGAGAGCGACGCTGCTCTTTGACCTTGAGGTTCAGCTCCTCGAGCTGATCGTAGGGGATCTCCAGAAAGTCGCGCAGAATGGCTGTCATGGGCGTTCTTGGCCTCCTCAGTCTCACTGTGTTCGCAGGGTACCACAAAGGGTGGTCGCGGGCGATAGTACCACTTCGGTGGGGCAACCCTCGCAGCGCCCACGGGAATTGTACCACGTTGGCGGGCTACGCTTGCAGCGCCCACCGGCGCGCGAGCTGGTAACACTTTTTTCACAGGTATTGATCCCTGAGCGGATCACGCCCTATAATGAGTCCGTTCCTTCCGCCAAGACATCGCACTCCCCCGCCATACTACCTAACTGTCGGATGTCCGTCCCTCTGACGTCTGATATGTGAGACCATGGCACACCTGATCATCTTACTTGCCCATGATCCAACGGTTCGGCCGGTCTTCAACGATCTGACGCGACATCTGGGGGATGCGGCGATCAACCTCTACGCCGCCTTCCTGGACGATAGCGTGGCCCTGGCGGGCTGCGCCGCTGGAGACCGGGTGAGCGTTATCGCCCAGGCCGACTCGAAGCTGCTGGGCCGCCTCCAGGCACCCGCTGGACCGCAGGTTATCATGGTGCCGGATCTGCGCCCCGCATCCCTTGCCAGCGCCGTTGCCAGCGCCCTCGCCGACGGCCCGGTGGTGCTGCTGCGCGGGGATATGCCCCACCTGCCGATCTGGCGGCTGCGAGATGCGCTGACCTACCTGGACGGCGGCACCGATGTGGTGATCGGCCCGGGGGAGGCCGGAGGCTGGTACCTGATCGGCCTGCGGTTCGCTCACCCGGCCCTGCTCCGCGCCCTGCCCGGCAGCGATGGCATGCCTGACGACCTGTGCATCGCTGCGGCGACCCATGGCCTGCGAGTGATGCAGTTCCCCGCCTGGTACACCCTGGATACGCTGGCCGACTTGGAGCGCCTCGCCGCAGACCTGCGCACGATGCCGCCCGATGTCGCCCCGCAGACGCGCATCCTGCTGAACGAGGATGGCATCAACTCGCGGGCCGTCGGGGGGTAGTTAGGAGAGCTCCTCTT
>JBAXES010000988.1:0-1514 GCA_037140315.1 Chloroflexales bacterium | reverse complement strand
ATCCGCGACTTCGCCGAGCAGCTCGCCGAGGAGCCGGGCCAGGATCTGCTGGTCGGCGTCCTCAAGGCCGGCGAGCTGCTCGGCGAAGTCGCGGATCTGCTGGGCGAGCAGGTGGTGCTCGCGCACCGCGCGCTGGTTCATGTCGGCCATGCCCTTGAGGGCATCGTCGATGCGCCGGTGGGAGTGGCTGACCGCAGCTCGCTGGTCGTCGCCCTGCTCGGAGATCGCATAGAGCGCGCGCAGCACGGCGGCGTTCTGCTCCTGCTGGCGCGCGATCAGCGGGTGCAGCAGTGGCCAGATCAGCCGCTCCTGGAGCAGGCGGCGCAGGCTGGCCAGCCGCCCGCCGGCGGGCGGCGCGGTCAGGCGCTCCAGGCTCCAGGTGTGCTCAAGGGCCTGGATGGCGGCGTTCCGGGTGACGTGCAGCAGGCGCCCGCGCTGCACCTGCGCGGCGTCCTCTACTGCGGGCGGAGCCTCTGGCTGGGGCTTATCCATCGTAGCAGTTGTCCTGTCGCGCTCAGGTGCCGCCGGCGCGGCGGCGAGAAACTTGATGATCGGGCGCACCAGGCCCGGCCATGCGAGGCGCGGCCCGAGGGCGCGGGCGCGGGCGGACATGCCCGCGCGCAGGTCGCTGTCCGCCAGCAGCGCGATCAGGGCGTCGGCGACGGCGGGGGCGTCCTGGGGCGGCGCTACCATCCCGACAGCGTGCTCGCGGACCATCGCGGCGGCCTGGTCGCCATCGCTGACCAGGCTCGGCAGCCCGGCCCACAGGTGGTCGAGCACCCGCGAGCGCAGAGCGGCATAGGCCGTCTCCAGATGCTGGCGGTGCAATGATACCACAACGGCGGCGTCGAGCAGAAAGTCGGCCCGGCGCGCGTACGGCACCCAGGAATCGTAGAAGAAGGCGTGGCTGCCGAGCAGGC
Organism: Chloroflexales bacterium; assembly: GCA_037140315.1. Classification (GTDB taxonomy): domain Bacteria; phylum Chloroflexota; class Chloroflexia; order Chloroflexales; family Chloroflexaceae; genus Oscillochloris. The sequence continues at coordinate 594 of JBAXES010000988.1, read as the reverse complement.
CGAGGGCAGCGGCGAGGGCGCGGGCCTCGTCGGGGGTGCGCATCGCCCCGGCGGGGCCGGGGTGGCGACCGGCCAGAAAGACCAGCCGCGCGTTGGGGATGCGCGCGACAATCGCGGGCATGGCCCGGATCAGCGTCTGGGGGTCCATCCAGTCCCACAGGCCGCCGCTCCAGAGGATGATCGGGTCGTCGGGGCCGATGCCGTCGATCACGCCGCGCAGGCCGGGGCCGCTGCGGGCGGGCGGCTCGGCGGGCAGCCCGAAGGGCACAACGTCGATCAGGCCGCGCAGCAGCGGGTCGGCGTCGACCCGTCCGGGGGTGATCCGGCCAGCGGCCATCAGGGCGCCGATGTACAGGTCGCGCTGGCGCTCGGTGGCGCAGAGGAAGAAGTCGCCGGCGGTGACCTGGCGGTTGAGCAGATCGATATCGTGGCGGTTGCGGTCCGCGCGCTCGGCGGGCTCGGCGGCGCGCAGCAGCTCCAGGTTCTCCAGCAGGGTCGGGTCGTAGAGGTCGATGATCAGCGGCGGGCCCGGCTCGCCCAGCTCGGGGTGGGCCTCGAACAGGTAGCCGTTCACTAGGGCCACATCGGCGCGCG
>JBAXES010000987.1:0-1521 GCA_037140315.1 Chloroflexales bacterium | reverse complement strand
TCTGGACACATCCCGCCGCCCCTAAAGCAGGGCTGAAGGCACACTGAACAGGGCCCGGAGCGAAGAAACGCGAAGAAAAGCGAAGCGAATCGATGCCGACAAACCACGTGCATGCCCTGGCCAAGCGACCCGAGACGACGGCCCGCACCTACCGCCTGCAGCCGGCGACGGTCGAGCGGCTCAACCTGGCCGCCGCCCGGCTGGGGGTGTCCGTGTCCGACCTGGCCGACTTTTTGATCTGCGCCGCCCTCGGCCAGGTGGCCGCCGGCGCGCTGCGCGTCGAGACGCAGCCGGCGCAGCTGCGGAGCGTGAAGCGGGGGTGAAGGTGTGGTGAAGGTGGGGTGGAAACGTCGCGCGCGCGCCCGCCCCTGGCCGCGCTGTTACGCCCGTCTGGCGCATCCCAACGCGGTAAAGCGCCCCTCGGCAGGGGGCCGGCGCGGATGCGTGACATGCACCGTAACAGAGAACCGCTTTTCGGCATCCCAACGCGGTAAAGCGCATGGTGCGATTTTCCAAAACGCTAGCGATTTATGAATATCTGGGGGGCGTGACAATGGGCGGACACGGCTCTGGGCGGCCTTCATGGCGTCAGAATGCGGAAAACTCGCTTGCGCTGCCCGTGTCACGGCTGGCCGACGCGCTGCGCCGGATGCGCGCGGATGCAGCCCCGGTCGAGGGCTGGCGCCAGGCCCCGGGCGCCCTCACCTGGGCGGTGCGCGGCCGCACGGTGGCCACGATCGGCTACCACGTGGCCGAGCGGGCCGAGGGCCGGCGCTGCTGCGTGCTGCGCTACACCGCCGGCGGCCGCCCGGTCGAGGATGTGATCGACCTGGCCGAGCGACCGAGCAACCTGGGCCGGGGGCAGATCATGTACTGGCGCTGCCCGTGCGGCCAGCTGGCCCGCGTGCTGTACTTCGACAACGCCAATCACCGCTGGCGCTGCCGGCGCTGCTGCCCGGTGGTGTACGCGAGCAGCCGATCGAGCGACCGGCGCCTATCGGCCATCCTGGCGGGCACCGCGACGCTGGCCCGCGCTGACTGGGGGGGTGCCATTGACGGCGCGCTCCTGGCCACGCTCGGCGCGGCCCGGCTGGCCCAGCAGCTGCGCGCCAACGATGCGGATCTCTTTTTGGCCCTCAAAGCCCTCGACCGCCTGGGCCTGGGCCTGGGCCTCACCCATGCGGGTGCCACGCGTCGCGCGCGCTGGCACGGCTCGACGGGCCGCGCCCGGCCCAGGGGCCGCACGGGGGCGACGTGAGCGCGCCCTACGACCGCACGCCCGCCCAGGTCGAGGCCCTGGAGCGCGCGACCGGGCTACAGCTGTACGGCTGGCTGAGCGCCCCGCCCGTGCTGCTGCCCATCCTCGGCCGCCCCGGGCTCGACGCCGCGCACCGCCGCGCCCTGGTGCTGCGCCTGAACCGGGCCGGGCTGGCGGCCGAGCTGCCCAGGTCGAGCGACCGGACAGCGCTGGCCGGCGCGTGAGCCCCGCACCAGGTCGAGGCCGGCTCGACGGGGGCGGGC
>JBAXES010000986.1:0-1522 GCA_037140315.1 Chloroflexales bacterium | reverse complement strand
GTGCGCGGGTCAGTTTCGTGGTCACGAAGGTCGCGAACACCGCGATCCCCTCCAGCTCCGGGTCGAAGGCCGCCCAGCCCTCGACCACCAGGGCATCGTCAGGGTTGGCCAGCGCCTCAGCCACGCGGTTCCAGTGGGGGTGGGCGATGTAGACCGTGTAGCTCGTCGGGGTCTCAGGGATGGCCGGCAGGCCCTTGGGCAGGCTCGGCCCGCGCGTGCTGGCCATCGCGGTGATCACGCAGCTGGGCCGGGAGGCCACCGCCCCCGGCCGACCGACCAGGATAATCTTCACGTCGTCTCGTTGTAGCGGTGGTTCACCAGCTGGTAGAGCTTCTCCCTGGCCCAGGGCATGCTGCTCTCGGTGCCCAGGTCGTCGTCGTCGCCATCCCCGGCGATGCCCCGCGCCTGGGCGAGCAATGCCGCGTGGCGCGCCTCGTCAAACGCCACCACCGGCGCATAGTGCCGGCGCTGGTCGCCCCGCTGCGGGTCGGTGCCCTGCGCCCAGCGCTCCAGCTCCGCGCTGCTTGGCGGCGCAATCTCCCGACGCAGCTGAGCGACACGGCCAGCACCATCCTCGCCCAGGTGCTGCCGCGCTGGGAGCGCACGCTGGCCCAGGGCGAGGTGCTGCTCTTCGGCGGGGGCGGCCAGGTGATGGCACCGGCGATCAGCGCGATGCTCACCCTGCTTACGCCGGTCACCCTGCTCGACGATCCGATCACCCGCGTTGCGGATGGCATCGAGCGACTAGCGAAGTATCGCCTTCAGGCCGAATGACCCAACGATGCGCCATTCGGCCACACCGGCACGATGCGCACTAGTTCGCATTGGGAAGCCATAACCGAGCATCGCGGGCCAGTAGCTAGGGCGCTCCAGCCCGGCCCGCGATGCTGAAATGGCGCACCAATCGCCATTGGGGGAAGCGATGTCAACCCGAGATCTGTCTGATCGCTACTACTCCAGCGTCCCGGCCGACGACCCCCGCTTTGCTGAGCTGCGCGAGGTGCTGGTCGCCGTGCGACAGACCGGGCGGCACAGCCCAGCCTCGCGCATGCTCGGCGAGCGGGCGCTGCTCGGCTTTCTGCTGAGCACGGGCCGGATCAGTATCAGCGGCCCGAGCAGCACGCCGTTCGCCCCTCCCGGAGATCTGCCCGATCTGCGCGAGCTGCTGGCGGCGAAGCGCCAGCTTGAGGCGGCGGCGGCCCAACTCGGCGGCTTTGACGAGTGATGTGTTTTGCACTGCAAGGAGGCCCGCGATGCCCCTGACCCTTCGCCGCCGTCCCCGGCTCCCTCCCGTTGAGGCGGTGTCACCTGCGGCCGACGCAAGCCCGACGCGCGATGACGGAGCGCGCCCAGGAACCACGCAGGCCGAACCGGCCCGCACGTCGGCCACTGAGACCGCCCGCGTCACCAAACGGTCGCGCCGCCGCCCATCCGACGGCTGGCGCGACCGGATGCTCGGCGAGGTCCTCTTCTTCCTGCTCGGCCTGGGAACCTGGCTGAGCAACGCCGTCTTCACGATCCT
>JBAXES010000985.1:0-1526 GCA_037140315.1 Chloroflexales bacterium | reverse complement strand
GCGCAGGTGGGCGACCAGGCTGTCGGGGTCGCGCAGGGTGACGCCGAGGGCGAAGCGGCAGATCGTCGCGTCGTCGAGTCCGCGCTCGTGGAGGTAGGCCAGGGGATCGGGATGACAGTCGTCGAGCAGCCAGCAATGCGCCCAGAGCGCGGTCGCTTCGTAGAGCTGTCGATAGAAGGGAATGTGCGCAGGGTCAGGATTCGCACGTGGCAGCGCTGGCTGCTCGCGTACCTGAGCAGGGTGGGCCAGCGATGATGGCGCAGCCTCCTCCCGACCCAGATGCTTCAGAAGCCCACTGCGGTTGCAGACCCGGCACCAGTAGCGCTCGGCCGGGCGGCCACCGCTGGCCTCCATCCAGACATGAAAGCGGTCATCGCCGCCGTCCGGGCAGAAGGGGCAGGGGCCGACATACATGCGCCCGTTGCGACTGGCCAGGCGCATCGGCGGGAGCTGCGGGTGAATCTGTTCGGCATAGCGCACGATGACGCCCTTCTGCTCAGCGCTGCGCGCGGACATGGCGATGCCCAGCTGTGCCAAGGCGGGTTGACACGGCAGTCAGCGACGGAGATAACGACGCACCCATCGGCTTCGCAGGGCGCAAGGACTCATGGCCGGATGCCTCAGCATCGACCTACGGTATGGTGTTCCTGCGCGCGGCTGGCGATAGGGAGCGGGAGATCAGGAGTGCGAGTAGCAGCCTAGCAGCGATTGCGCTCCTGGTACTCGTGCAGGCTCTGCATGGGGACGCGGCGCAGCCGGCCTTCGCCGACGACGGGCAGCTCGCCGCGCGCGATCAGGCGGCGGATGGTGCGCGCGTCATATGCGAGCAGGCGGGCCGCCTCATTGATCGTCACCTGGAGCGGCGCGGGGCGCTCGCGTGACGGTGGCGGGAGGTCGGGCAGATCCAGCGGGGGGATGAGCGATGGGGGCCGCATCGGGTGCCTCCTGTGCGAAGACCGGTTGATGTAGTGGTGTCATACCAGCATAGCGCGAACCCGCCATGAGCGGAAGGGGACAAAAGCGGGGACGATTCAGGGGACATCACGATGACCGTGTACCAGCCGCTTGCGGCTGGTAGGCTCCGAACGATTTGCGCCCTGCGTCACAACGTTGTAGCGGGCTATGCACCGTAGAGTTGCGCCATTACCCCTTGAAGGATCACGGGCTGGGTGGGAGTATGCTGCTATAGCAACATCGTGTAACCTATAGCAAGCAGTAGCGTCGATGAATGAACTGCTCACCGCCCGCGAAGTCCAGGACACCCTGAAGGTTGATCGTACGACGGTCTACCGGATGCTCAAGGACGGCCGACTCACCGGGGTCAAGGTGGGCCAGCAGTGGCGCTTCGCGCGCGCGAGTGTTGCTCGTATTCTTAGTGGAGGCACCCCGACCGAGCTGCAGCCTCCGTCGCGCCCCGCCGATGAGCTGCCCCTGCACTGCATCCAGCCCATCCAAGATGTCTTCGCCGAGGTGGCGGGGCTGGGTGCAATCACCGTCGCACCCGACGGCACACCCCTCACGAAGCC
>JBAXES010000984.1:0-1527 GCA_037140315.1 Chloroflexales bacterium | reverse complement strand
AATGCGGACACCGCATCGGCGAACACGGGCGGCGCGCAGACGTAGCTGAGCACGATCTGCCGACCGGCCGACGAGAGCCCGTCGAGATCGACGAGCTCGATGATCAGCTGGATCTCGTCTTTATCCAGCGCCCCGTCGGCGGCGGCCAGGGCGTAGAGCGCGCCGGCGAAGGCCACGCGCTGCTGCTCGGGCAGGGCCGCCATGTTGACCGGTTCCGCCTTCGCCTGGCCAGTGACCGTCTGCTGCACCTGATCGACCGCGCCGGCGATCCCGCGCCCGGCCTCAGTCGCCACATCCTGCGCCACCGCGCCGGCCTCGCGGGCCAGCCGCTCGGCATCCTTGCGGGCCGCGTCCAGGGTGGTCTGGGCCGTGCCGATCAGTTTCCCAAGCTCGCCCCACAGGTCACTCATGCTGAGCCTCCGTTCCCATCCATCCGTGCTTGCGGTCACGCCTACCCCTTCGGCCAACGTGATCACCGCTGGCATCAGCATAGCACGCCATGGACGGACGGCTGCGCCTGCTGTGGCGCGCTCGCTTGGTGCTACGATCTCACCTCTGCCAGTAGAGGCAAACGAGTTGTCACATATGTCCCCGCGTAGGCTTGTGAGTGGATACACGGGCATGGTATAGTTCGTCGCACGAGAGCCCATCCTTATCAGGTTGCATCTATGCTCGACGACGCGCTCCGGCCAGCGCTGATTCCTCCCGCTCCCGCCGACCCCGCGGGCGGGTGTCTTTGCTGCTCGTTCGAACTTCGTGTCCCAGCACGCGCTGGCCTGGGGGTTGGCGTATGACCACGCTGCTCCCCGGCACCGAGGTCTTCGCGCGCGACCTGCGCTGGGAAGTGGTGTCCACCGAGAGCCTGGGCGCGCAGACGCTCTACCGCCTGCGCTGCCTCCAGGGCGACCTCAGCGGCCAGGAGCTGGATCTGCTCTCGCCCTTCGAGCCGGTCGCGGCCATCCGCCGCGAGCTGCGCCCCGAGCGCGCCGCGCCCCTGGCGGCCTGGCGGGCCTACCACCAGGCCTTCCTGCTGGAGCAGGCCCTCGGCCCGGACGCTCTGCTCGTCGCCCAGCCCGGCCGCCTGCGCCTGGAGCCCTACCAGCTGGTGCCGGTGCTGCGCGCGGTGCGCATGAGCCGGGTGCGCCTGCTGCTGGCCGACGGCGTTGGCCTCGGCAAGACCATCCAGGCTGGACTGGTGATCACCGAGCTGATCGCGCGGCGGGTGGCCCACCGCATCCTGATCGTCTCGCCCGCCGGCCCGCTGCTGGAGCAGTGGCGCGTCGAGCTGGCCGAGCGCTTCGGCCTGCGCATGGAGCGCATCGACCGCGAGCTGCTGGAGACGGTGCGTAAGGCCAACGAGCTCGGCGCGAACCCCTTCGACTCCATCCCGCTCGGCCTGGTCTCGATCGACTTCCTCAAGCAGGAGTCGGTGCTGACCCAGCTGGAGCGCGCCAGCTATGATGTGGTGGTGATCGATGAGGCCCACCACTGTATGGACCTCGGCGTGGCCCAGGAGCGGGCCGACTC
>JBAXES010000983.1:0-1527 GCA_037140315.1 Chloroflexales bacterium | reverse complement strand
CAATACCTTGCAAATACGCTGATCGCGCACCCTCACCCCCAGCCCCTCTCCCGCATGCGGGAGAGGGGAGTATATCGCATTCTGGTGCGGAACACCCCCTCGCCCGCCGCAGCGGGCGAGGGGGAGGGGGGTGAGGGCTGAGCGGCGATGAATTCCTTACTTGAAAGATGTTGGCGCTAGGTGTGCCCGCCATAGGGGGATCCGCATGAGCACCTACCAGGTGTCGGTGAGCAAAGATTACACTGTGTTTTGCGCCGGGCACTTTGTGACCTACGACGGCGACTGCTGCGAGATGCTGCACGGCCATAACTACCGCGCGGCGGTGCGCATCGCCGGCGAGCTGAACGATGACCAGATGGTCTTCGACTTTGTTACCCTGAAGCGGCGGCTGCGGGCGATCTGCGATCGGCTCGACCACCGCATGCTGCTGCCCCAGGCGAACCCGCTGCTTGAGCTGATCACTGGCGATACGTCGGTGACGGTGCGCTACAAGCAGAAGACCTACGTCTTCCCCCGCGAGGATGTGGTGTTCCTGCCCATACCGAATACGACCGCCGAGCGGCTGGCGCAGTGGATCGCCGCGCAGCTGGCGGCCGACCTCGATGGCCAGCAGGGCCGGCTCGATCTGCTTGAGGTTGAGGTCGAGGAGTCGTTCGGGCAGTCGGCCACCTACCGGCAGAAGCTGGCCGCATCATGACCGAGGCGACGGTCTACCTCGCGCTCGGGGCCAACATTGGCGACCGCGCCGGCCAGCTGCGCCGCGCGCTCGGCCTGCTCGGGCCGACGTGTCGCGTCACGGCGATCTCGCCGTGCTACGAGACCGAGCCGGCCTATGTGCTCGACCAGCCGCGCTTTCTGAACCTGGCGTGTCGGGCCGCGACGACGCTTGCGCCGCTGGCGCTGCTCCAGCTGCTCAAGCGGATCGAGGCGGAGGTTGGCCGCACGCCCGGCCCGCGCTTCGGCCCGCGCGCCGTCGACCTGGACGTGCTGCTCTACGATGAGCTGATCCTCGACACCCCGGAGCTGACGATCCCGCACCCGCGCATCGCCGAGCGCGCGTTTGTCCTGGTGCCGCTCGCCGACATCGCCCCCGCGCTGCGGCACCCGGCCCTCGGGCGGACGATCAGCGCGCTGCGCGACGACCTGGGCGCGGCCGGGCGCGAGCTGCGGCGCGCAGCGGAGATCGTACTATGAACCCACCCCCGCTGACCATCGGCGGCACCGTCTTTGACTGGGGCCGCCGGACTTACCTGATGGGCATCCTCAACGTCACGCCCGACTCGTTCTCTGGCGACGGGCTGCTGGCCCAGCCAGATTGGGTTGCAGCCGCCGTCGCCCAGGCGCAGGCCCAGTTGTCCTCGGATCGGACGCAATTTTCTAAGGCCACAATCGTCTCGCCGGTCAACGGCGTCGTCCTGACGCTGCAAACCCCCTCGGTCGGCGACACCTCCCTGGCGCCCTACTGGGTTGCGAACGCACTCTGCGGCGGCTGATGAAGAGTCCATGAAGTACAAACCAGGCTTTGAA
>JBAXES010000982.1:0-1537 GCA_037140315.1 Chloroflexales bacterium | reverse complement strand
GCAATCGTGGACGGGATCGCCGCCGCGCGCGGCGGCGATCCCGTCCACGATTGCGCCCTCAATAGCGCCCTTGGCCATCGTCTGAAGCTGGCTCATACGGTCTCCCCTTTCATCTGATTGGATCGGGCCTGCGCGCCGAAGCGCACCAGGCCACGCCGTCCGCCGAGGGCCTCCCAGGCCAGGGCGTCGGCCAACCGGTTCAGCTCGCGCGGGATCGCCACCAGCTCGATCTGCCCGGCGCCCCAGTGGCTGATCAGCGCGCGGGCCCGGACGTAGCGCGCTGCGAGCGCCCCGGCGCGCACGGCGGCGCGCCCGCTGAGCTGGTCGACCACCACCCGGCTATCGGTGAGGCAGCGGGCCGGCGCGCCGGCGAAGGTGCGGCGCAGCAGCTCCAGCCCGGCGATCAGGGCCTCATACTCGGCCTCGTTGCAGGTGGCGGCGGCGGCGCGGGCCGTGTGGACCCGCAGCAGCGTGCCGTCCGCGCGCCGCACCACGACCCCCAGCCCGGCGACGCCGCGCGCCGGGAAGCCGGGCGTGCCATCGACCTGCAGCAGCAGCAGCCGGCCCGGCGCGCGGGTCAGCGCGCCAGCGTGATCGCCACCGTCACGAAGATCCCGGCCAGCAGGAACAGCGTCGACGCCATGCACCCGGAGAACATCCGCCGGGGTGAGAGGCGCGGCAGGCGCAGGCGGGGTGGGCCCGCCGTCAAGACGGTCGCCCCGAGCCCGGCGCAGCAGACCGCGCAGGTAATCGCGCACCATAGCATTGCTCCCTCCTCACATCGCCGTCCGGCGCCGCACGCGCCGTAGATGAGGAAAGCATAGCAAGCCGGGGCGTCACATATGTGCATGGGGAAAGGAGCGATAGCAGGAGATGGAGGGAGGGGGCGGCGCGACGCCTCAGCTCAGCGCAGGCCAGGCCCGCGCAGCACACCGTCGGCCCAGGCGGCAGCATCGCCGACCAGGGGCGGGTCCGCGTCGCCGCGATAGTCCAGGCGCAGGTCATAGCCGCTGCGGTCGTAGAGCGCGTGCAGCAGCTGGCCCAGGTTCACATCGGGTTCCGCGTCGTTCGGCTGGAGCGGCAGGGCGAAGGTGGGAATGGCCTGGCGGACGCCGAAGGGCAGCAGCAGCGCGCGCGGGCGGCCGTTGCCCCGGCTGATCATGACATGATCCGGTAGTCGCTCTGGCCGGCCCAGCCCGAGACCGGCATCGGCTCACCGGCCCGCAGCAGGTCGATCTCGACCAGGTGGGTGAACGAGGCGAGCACCGAGCGGCGCTTGCGCAGGTAGAGGCCGCGGCCCTCGCCGGGGCGCTTGTTGGTCGGCGAGCGGATCTCCAGCAGGGTGATCACCTCGCCCGTCGCCGACCGCACCTCCAGGTAGGTCTCGCGGATCTCGTCGGGCATATCGACCGAGACCACCACGCCGCCGGACTCGGCGCGCTCAGGGGCGGGCGCGGGCATATCGCGGGCCGGGCCGACCACCGCCACGTCGGCGCGCCCGGCGAGCAGCAGGTCGCCCGGCTCGACGGTGTAGGTA
>JBAXES010000981.1:0-1538 GCA_037140315.1 Chloroflexales bacterium | reverse complement strand
GGCTGCTGCTGGGGGTGCAGCCCGGTGGCGTGGCCCGTGCTGGTGGCCGCCGTCGGGAAGGAGCGCGTGCGCTTCACATTGTCGTTAGGCCGGCTCACATCGAAGCCGGTGGCGATCAGCGTCACCTTCACCTCGCCGGGGGGGAAGTTCGGGTCGATCACCGCGCCGACGATAATGTTGGCGTCCGGGTCCACCTGCTTGGCCACAATATCGGCGGCCTCGTAGACCTCGAGGATGCCCAGGTCCTCGCCGCCGGTGACGTTGAAGAGCACGCCGCGGGCGCCGTCGATGCTCACCTCGAGCAGCGGGCTGGCGATAGCCTGGTTGACCGCATCGACCATGCGGCTGTCGCCGCTACCGAGGCCGATCGCCATCAGGGCCGAGCCCTGCTGGGCCATGATCGTCTTCACGTCGGCGAAGTCCACGTTGATCAGGCCGCGCTGGGTGATCAGGTCGGAGATGCCCTGGATGCCCTGGCGCAGCACGTTGTCGGCCATATGGAAGGCCTGGGTGAAGGTGGTGTTCTTGCTGGCCGTCTGGAGCAGGCGGTCGTTGGGGATGACGATCAGGGTGTCCACCACCGGGCGCAGCTGCTCGATGCCCTGCTCGGCCATCTTGCGGCGATGGTTGCCCTCGAAGGTGAAGGGCCGCGTCACCACGCCCACCGTCAGGGCGCCCAGGTCGTGGGAGACCCCGGCGATGATCGGCGAGGCGCCGGTGCCGGTGCCGCCGCCCATGCCAGCCGCCACGAAGACCATATCGGCGCCCTTGAGCTGCTCGTAGACGTCCTCCTGGTTCTCCTCGGCCGCCTTCTGGCCGATCACCGGGTTGCCGCCGCTGCCCAGGCCGCGGGTGAGCTTATCGCCGATGCGGATGCGCATCGGGGCCAGCGAGTGCATCAGGGCCTGCACGTCGGTGTTCACCGTCATGAACTCCACGCCCTGCACGCCGTCGGCGATCATGCGATCCACGGCGTTGCTGCCGCCGCCGCCCACGCCCACCACCTTAATCTGCGCGAAGTCCTCGTAGCTGAAGTTGTTGTTGCGGTCCACCATGTACATCTCCTCTGTCGGGTTAGTATGGCCGAAGCATTCGCTCCGCTGCTCTGCTACTCTCACCTACCTCCACGTTCCTGGATGGGTCCGATTCGCTCGCGCATTCGGGGGGCGAATGCTTCGGCTCTGCGATGGCCCCGACAAGACTTCCTATCAGGGCAAAAACTCTCTCAGCCACCCCTTGAAGCGATCGTAGACATTCCCCCATCCCTGGCGCTCATCCGAGCGGAGGGATGAGCCGAGCGTTGTAATCCCGTGGCGTGATCCCCAGCGCAGCAGCCCCACGCCAGTGGCGTAGGACGGACTGTCCAGCGAGTCGGCTAGGCCGGTCAGGCCGCTCGGCACACCGACTCTCACCGGCATGCCCAGCATCTCGCGCACGAGATCATCGAATCCAGCCAGCTGCGCGGCACCGCCGGTGAGGACGATCCCGGCGGGCAGCATGCCCTCGTAGCCGCTGCGCTTGATCTCGTTATAGATAAG
>JBAXES010000980.1:0-1540 GCA_037140315.1 Chloroflexales bacterium | reverse complement strand
CAGATCGACGCCGTCCGCGTCGGGGGCGAGGATCAGTGCGGTAGACTGGGCCTCGCCGCGTAAGTGCTCGAAGGCCAGCAGGTGCAGCGTCCGCCGCGTCGCGGGGCCGCCGCCGATCAGCGCGAAGGGCTCGGCCCTGCGCATGGCCGAGAGCGAGAGGGACTGGTGCTGGCGAAAGGGCTGGCCGGTCAGCGAGATCCAGGCCTGCGACAGCCGCTGGCTGATCGACAGGTGGCTGATGCGCGCGCCCTCGCGCTCGGGCAGCGCGCGTAGCGCCAGGAGCGGGCTCGCGTCTCCGCGCCCGCGCTGTCGGGCCAGGTTGTGGAGGGCCTCAATGACGTCGGCCATCTGCGATCTACGTCTGTGCGATGTCGCCGGGCCTCATTGTAGCATAGCGGGTGGCCGTGGGCGAGGCTGCTCCATCCGTGGGGGCGTGGGGGCAGCTTCACCGCCCTCACGTTTTTTTGTACTAGACATGGGTCAGGATCGACCGTTTGAGCTTTACAGCCCGCCAGCCCACCAGCCCGCCATAGGCCCTTGTGGCAGGCTGGCGGGCTGGCCGCCGAACTGTCAAGCTGGATTGAACCATGCCCTAGACAAGGTTCGCAGGCAATACCGCAAACGTCGCCCTGTCACCTTCAATATCCCGCCCCATGTCACCCTGAGCGCAGCGACGCATCTTCCCATCCACGGGACGGGAAGATGCGTCGCTGCGCTCAGCGTGATAGGGTGAGTTTTGCTCTACTGCGTTCGCAGATATATGACCGTTGCCGCCGGACAGGGGCGCAGCCCCAGGGAGGTTGCAACAGCTAGGTGGGCGGAGCTAGTTGCGGCAGGATCAGTATCTTTTCAGTTAAGATCCGACAACTTACAATGTAAGCTCCTATTGCATGATGTATTATTTTGCGACATGGTGTATTATAAGGATAGCTAAGAGATCTCAATATCAGCCTGGGTCGTGAGCGGGGGTTCATAGGCCCGAAACACAAAGGGGGGGACTCAATGAAGCGAATCCTACGCGTTGGTCTGCTAGTTTCTCTGATGATTCTCAGCGTGATGGCCGTGACCGGCTGCACCAGGCGTGTTGAGGCAAGTACCCTGACTCTGCCGGCCGCGGGCGCTGGCACCGTCGTGAATGTGACCGCCAGGTCGTTCGTCATCAACTCAGATGTTTCCGACAACATCCCCGCCGGGGACATTACCTTTAAGGTCTCCAACACGGATGTCGTCACGCACGAGACGCTGATCATCAAGGCCCAGAGCCCGACCGGGTTCGATCTACCCTACGATGCCTCGATCTCCCGCATCTTCGAGAATAAGATCGACAAGCCCGGCGAGGTGCCTGACATCCAGCCCGGCACCACGGGCCAGGTCACGCTCAACCTCGAGCCCGGCACCTACGTGCTGGTCTGCAACCTCACCGCCCACTTCCAGGCTGGCATGCACAAGCTGATCCACGTCGTCGCGCACAAGTAGCAGCGCGATGGTTAGAGGTTGGGGGTTGGGGCGAACCGATTGATCCGCCCCAACCCCCAACCCC
>JBAXES010000979.1:0-1541 GCA_037140315.1 Chloroflexales bacterium | reverse complement strand
GTGAGCTACGGCCTCATCCCCTTCGCCGTGATGCTCGGCCTCGTCTGCGGCCTCGTGATGCTTGAGCCAGACCTGGGCACCACCATCGTGCTGATCGTGATCGCCGGGGTGGTCTACTTCGCGGCCGGGGCGAATGTCTGGCACGTGCTGGGGGCGGCCGGCCTGGGCGGCGTGGCCTTCTGGCTGATGATCAACGTGATGGGCTTCCGCGACAACCTGCGGATCAAGGCCTTCCTCGACCCCTGGGCCTACTACAGCGGGGCCGGCTTCCAGCCCATCCACGCCCTCTACGCCCTGGGCAGCGGCGGCGTCTTCGGGGCCGGGCTCGGCCAGGGCCGGCAGAAGTTCCAGTGGCTGCCCCAGGCCTACACCGACACGATCTTCGCGATCGTGGGCGAGGAGCTTGGCCTGATCGGCACCGTGGCAGTGGTCGTGGCCTTTGCCCTGATCGCCTACCGCGGCTATAAGATCGCCGGGCGGGCGCCCAACCCCTTCGCCGCCCTGGTGGCGGTCGGCATCACCACCTGGATCTGCTTCCAGGCCCTGATCAATATCGCGGTGACAACCTCGCTCATCCCGTTCACCGGGCTCACGCTGCCCTTCCTCTCCTACGGCAGCAGCTCGCTCATCACCTGCATGATCGCCGTCGGCGTCCTGCTGAATATCTCGCGGCACGCGGCCCCACGCCAGACCCAGGAGACCAGTGATGGCCCGATCATCCGCCGCCAGCTCGCCCGCAGCCTCCTCAGCGCTCTTCCTGTGTGGCGGGGGAACGGGCGGCCACGTCTACCCAGCCCTGTCGGTCGCCGCCGCGCTCGGCGGCGCTGGTGAGGGGGGGCAGCTGACCTATGTGGGCAGCGTGGGCGGCATGGAGCAGGCGATTGTGGCCCGCGAGAGCGCGCTGCCCTTCCGGGCGCTGCCGGCGGCGGCCCTGCGCGGGCGCGGGCCGATCCAGCTGGCCCGGGGCGCCGCCACGATGGCGGCGGGCACCCTGGCGGCGCGGGCGCTCATCCGCGAGCTGCGCCCGGCGGGCATTCTGGGCACCGGAGGCTACGTCTGTGTCCCGCTCTTCCTGGCGGCCCGCGCGATGGGGGTGCCGACGATGATCTACCTGCCCGATGTGGTGCCAGGGCTGGCGGTCAGGCTCCTGAGCAGGATAGCAACCCTGACGGCGGTGAATGTGGAGGACGCCTTGCCGCACCTGGGCGTTCGGGCCGGCCAAGGCCGCACAGGCTCGTCGTTCGTCGTCACCGGCTACCCGGTGCGGGCAGCGCTGTTCGGCCAGGACCGGGCGGCCTGCCGGAGGGACTTCGATCTGGGCGATGGCCTGCCGGTGACCCTCGTGTACGGGGGCAGCCGGGGGGCGCGCAGCGTCAACCGGGCGGTCGCGGCGCTGCTGCCCGAGCTCCTGGCCCGCCTGGGACGCCTCGGCACCGTGCGGGCGCCCCGGATCCCCCAGCAGGGCCCGGACGCGCTGACGGTCCAGATCCAGTGGACGGGGCAGAAAAGGGAGTGAACGGGAACATCCGGGGGGCCCCTCC
>JBAXES010000978.1:0-1542 GCA_037140315.1 Chloroflexales bacterium | reverse complement strand
CATGCTGCACTGGTTCTGCTGCGGCGCGGCGTAGCCGCGCCGCAGCAGAACCAGTCTTCTTGTGGGAGGGTGCTGGCGCACGCCCCAGAATCGAACGGCGGATGGGAGGTCACACGCGTGACCTCCCATCCGCCGTTCGATTCTGGGGGCTGTTTTGTGGCTACGCCCTCACCTGGCCGCGATAGTAGCGGTGGGTGCGCACATAGCTCACAATGTCGCCCTTATCGTTGAGCCGGACCTGGTAGGATGCCAGGACATCGCTGCTGTTGGGGATTTGCCGCAGCTCCGCCATTTCGATCTCGACGACCCAGCCCTTGTCATCGCGGTTGACCCCAGAGACGGTGTCCACCGAAAGGCCAGTGAGCGCGCTGAGCTGCTCGCGGGCGGCGCTGATGATCTTCACTGCGTTCATACGGGACTCCTCGCTGGCAGGGCTGGGGAGTGCTAGCTCCAGATCACGTTGAGGGTGATGAAGTTGTAGGGCGGCACTGGCCCGACCGACTTAAACGTCATCTGCGGCCCCATACGGCTGTCGAGGCTGCGTACGGCACTGTCGAAGCGCTCCTCGTCTGCGCGGTCAAGCAGAAAGGCCGCGTTCACCACCATGCGGTCGGTGAGCACCGGGTGGGTGACGGTGTCGCGGGCCAGGGGTCGCAGGGTGGCGAGGATCAGCTCGCTATCGAGCTGGCGTCGCTGGACGACGGCCGCCTCGATCAGCTCGCCGAGGCTGATGCGCTCGTTGTAGGTGCTCTCGGGCGGGCGGGCGGCGATGCTGTCGCGCAGGGCGCGGATCATCGGCTGCTGGTCGGCGATCTCATCGAAGATCTGCTCGTCAGCCCAGAATGCCTTCAGCCCGAGCTCGACCAGGCCTCGGAGCTGCTCCAGCTGCGCTTCCAGGTCGTCGTAGCGACGGGCGAGCAGCTGGCTAATGATGGTCTCTGCGTCGGGGGCCACGATGCCGAAGCTGATCGGTAGCACCGTATACTGCTGCATCACCGCCTCAAGCACCCGCGTGTGGGCCATCATATTGCGGCGCGTGCTCTCATACTCCTCAAACGGCGAGTCGCTGACTACGACTGAGAGGTTGCGGTAGGGGATAGTGTAGACGCGGGCCCCCTGCTCGTGGATGCCGCGGGCGGCGATCGCGTGGGCGTCCGCACAGCGGATGACGCCGTAGAGGTATTTGCCGGTGAGCACACCTGTCTCAAGCATGGGCTGGCTCCGTCACTGAGGGGGACATGGGAGGGCCAAGGGAGTGCCGCACTCCCCTGACCCTGCCTTGGCGATCTTGGCTCCTGCTCAGGCTATGAGGGCATGCCGGCAAGGCTGCGCGCCTGGACGATCCAGTCCTCGACATTCGCTAGCCGGCCGGCCTCGCCCAGGGCCTTGCGCAGCTCCTCGGGGCTGCTCAGGGCTAGCTGGATGTAGGTGCAGATCCCCGCCCGGTCGAGGCGCTGCTGGAGCGCGGGGCCGATGCCGTGGATGGTGGTCAGGTTGTCCCGGTAGGATCGGGCCTGTGGCGCCTCGGGCTCAGGCTCCGGC
>JBAXES010000977.1:0-1546 GCA_037140315.1 Chloroflexales bacterium | reverse complement strand
AACCGGCAAGTCTAGTTGTCGCCGGTCGGAAGATCTAGTTGACATTTAACAGCACGGCATCCTTGAACACCTCGCCCACCCTGATCTGGGCGGTGTTCACCGAGCCACGATAGACCTTTGCGACTTTCAGGAGCCGATTCTTCGTGTCAAGGGCCGCGACCCAGAGCTCCTCCTGATCGAGGGCGAGCATCTCGACCATGAACAGCGAGGCCACATCGGCGGGCGACCGCACCTGGAAGCGATCCTCATAGCCGGCGACGGCGAGACGACGCCCGATCTCCAGCGCGGCCTTGAGGCTCGCCGCCTTGTGGGCGGTGCCGATACTGGCCGCGACCGTGTGGATGTCGGCGCGCAGCAGGCCGACCCAGCCCTGGTAGCTGGTCAGGGCGTCCTGGCAGACGGCCAGATCCTGCTGGCCGAAGACCAGGGCGAGCAGCTCGGCGTCGCTGAGGGCGGCCGGGCCGGCGGCGGCGATCCGCTGGGCCGGCTGGGCGTCGACGGGCAGCTCACGGATACGCATTAGTGGGCCTCCGCTCGCATGGCATCGACGATCTTCACGACGCGCAGGGCCAGGACGAGGCGTGGCCCTGGCGGATGAGGTGCGCCACCCGCTCCGCCGTCGCGGGGTTGGTGAGGACGAGGTCGGCGTACTGCTGCTCCAGGTGCTGGTGTGACCGCTGCCCGCCGTGCTGACCGTAGCCTGCGGCGTTCTCGGGGGTGAACTGTCCCATCGCGGTGCCCTTTCCGATAGCTTCAAACCCTGGGCACAGCAAACCAGCCGCCCTGCGGCTGGTAGGTACTGTGGCGGATACAGGGCGGGCAGCAATGAAACAGCCCCAGCGTGTGGCTGGGGCTGGTGCGGAAGGGGATAGGGTTGGCTGACCTGGAGCCAGAACTACGCGTCAGGTGCCCTGGCGTGCTGATCAAGCCACGCGATCAAGTCGGTCTGGCTGTTGAAGTCGAGCAGCGCGTCGCTGAGATCAAGCAGTCGATCCAGGCTCAGGGCAGCCACCCGTGCCTGGAGATCAGCCAGCATGGGGCCAAGCTTCCGATTCAGTTGACGCATCACGATCGCAAGCTGCCCCTCGATACGGCCTTCCTCCCGGCCAATCTCCTCGACACTGCTCACAAAGGTGTCCATGCCGGTCTCCTCTACTTCTGCTTGATGCATCTGCTCCAGCGCCTGGCGGGCGAGCACCGGGTCGAGCCGGAGCAGGTGCTCGATCAGCCGGAACAGCGCGCGAATGTCGCTGGCGGCGTACTGCTGTCGGAACAGGGCGCGGTAGCGGGCGACTTTCCGCCGGAGCCGCTCCTCGGGCTGCCCGCGGGTCTCCTGGGCGTCACGGTGGAGCAGCGAAAGAATAGAGAATAGAGAAGTGAGAATGTAGAATTAGTCGGCGCTCTTTCGACATCAATTCTCTATTCACTATTCTCCATTCTCTATTTAACGCGGGCGCGGTTGTCAGCCAGTATACCCGAAAACGCACATCTGTTCAAGAGAAGAGCGAGAGCTGCTGGAAGGACTCGCTCGGCACGGGCATGGGGA
>JBAXES010000976.1:0-1547 GCA_037140315.1 Chloroflexales bacterium | reverse complement strand
GGGCGGGCGTGAGGCCGGGAAGACCTTCATCAACAGCCTGAAGCTCTTCTCGCACTTGGCCAACATCGGCGACGCCAAGAGCCTGGCCATCCACCCGGCGTCCACCACGCACAGCCAGCTCACCCCCGCAGAGCAGCAGCTCACCGGCGTCACCGACGACTACGTGCGCCTCTCGATCGGCATCGAGACGATCGGCGACATCATCGCCGACCTGGAGCAGGCGCTGGCTAAGGTGTGATAGCGTAAGGGCGCAGCAGCAGGATGGTGCGGGTCGATCCGGGACTATCACCATCCTGCTGCTGCGCCCCTCCGGTTAACGGGATATGACCGCACTACAGCAAGAGCCCGAGATCGGCGTCGGCATTGTCCAGCGCCAGCACATGACATGGGCCGCCCCGCTTCATCTGGAGGGGGGCGGCTCCCTCGCGCACGTGACGTTGGCCTACGAGACGTACGGCCGCCTCAACGCCGACGCGAGCAACGCCATCCTGCTGCTCCACGCCCTCTCGGGCGACGCCCACGCCGCCGGGCGCCACGGCCCCGCCGACCGCAAGCCAGGCTGGTGGGACGCGATGGTCGGCCCCGGCCGGGCCTTCGACACCGAGCGCTACTTTGTGATCTGCTCGAATGTGATCGGCGGCTGCCAGGGATCCACCGGCCCCTCCTCGCGCGACCCGGGCGTGGGCGCGCCGGCCCGCCCCTACGGGGCGCGCTTCCCGGTGATCACCATCGGCGACATGGTGCGCGCCCAGTCCCGCCTGATCGACGCCCTGGGCATCGACCAGCTGCTCGCGGTGGCCGGCGGCTCGATGGGTGGCTTTCAGGCTCTGGAGTGGGCCACCGCCCTGCCCGAGCGCGTGCGCGGGGCGATCGTGCTGGCCACCAGCGCGCGCTCGGCCACTCAGACGATCGCCTGGAACAGCATTGGCCGCCAGGCGATCATGCGCGACCCGCGCTGGCGCGGCGGCGACTACTACGGCCACGAGCCGCCCGCCGACGGCCTGGCCGTGGCGCGTATGATCGGCCATATCACCTACCTCAGCGATGTCTCGCTGGAGGACCGCTTCGGCCGACAGCTCCAGGCCGGGGCCGAGCCCGCCTTCGCCCTCGGCCCCGAGTTCGCTGTCGAGAGCTACCTCGACTACCAGGGCGATATCTTCAACGCCCGCTTCGACGCCAACTCCTACCTCTACATCACCAAGGCCATGGACTACTGGGATCTGCCGACCCGCTACGGCTCCCTCGACGCGGCCATGGCCCGCGCTCGGGCCGCCTTCCTGCTGCTCTCCTTCGACAGCGACTGGCTCTACCCCAGCGCCGAGTCGGCGGCCATCGCTACGTCCCTGCGCCGCGCCGGCCGCCGCGTCGAGCATGTCGACCTGCACTCCGACTCTGGCCACGATGCCTTTCTGGTCGATCACGCCGACCAAGAGCCGATCCTCACGGCGTTCCTCGCTCAGCTCTAGGGCTGCCGTGTTACCTCTCGGCGGGGGTGTGGGGGCGGCTTCGCCGCCCCCACGTTCTTTTTTTGTTGGGTTTGGGCGGCG
>JBAXES010000975.1:0-1548 GCA_037140315.1 Chloroflexales bacterium | reverse complement strand
CAGGGCAACTGCAAAGTCGTACACGTAACCGGAAAAATGCACAGTGAACACCTTTCGGCTACGATGGTTGTGCTATCCGCCATCTGCCACAAAGGTGTTCACCACGATGGATGCTACCACAGTGACCGTGCAGCCGTATGGAAGTGACCAGGCGGTGACCGTCGATTTGCGGGCGATCTATGCCCAGTTCGCCCAGGTGCCGGACCAGCGTCGCCGCCGCGGGGTGCGGTATCCGCTGGCCGTGCTGCTCACGATTGCGCTGTGGGCCAAACTGACGGGGGCCCATCAGGTGCAAGCGATCGCCGAGTGGGCACACGAGCGGCGCGGGGAATTGGCCGAACGCTTTGACTTGGCCCGCCCGCAGATGCCGCATCCGACCACCTGGAGTCGCGTGCTGGCGGGTGCGGTTGCGGTGAGCGCCCTTGACGCGGCGCTGAACCGCCTGCTGGCCGCACCGCCGTCCAGCGAGGTGCCGGTGCCAGCCAGCCAGCACGTCGCCCTCGATGGCAAAACCCTGCGCGGCACCATCCCGACCGGGAGCACCCAGGGCCTCCACCTGCTGAGCGCCTATGCGATCGGCACGGGCCAGGTGCTGGCCCAGGAGGCGGTCACGACCAAAGAAAACGAGATCGTCGCCGCCCCGCGCCTGCTCGGGCGACTCGCCCTGCACGGGACGATCATCAGCGGGGATGCCATGTTCGCCCAACGCCCGTTGAGCACGCAGATCGTCGAAGCGGGGGGCCACTATTGCTGGGTGGTCAAGGAGAACCAGCCGACCCTGCTCGCCGACCTGCAGCTGCTGTTCAGTCCGCGTCTGATCCCGGTCGCACCAGGCTGGAGCCCCATCCCGTTGGATTTCACCATCGCCGAGCAGCATACCAAAGGCCACGGGCGGCGCGAATACCGCCGCCTCACCACGAGTAGTTTGCTGGCTGGCTACAGCGATTGGCCGTACCTGGCCCAAGCGTTTCAGGTTGTCCGCATCACCTGGCAGGGCCGCAGCATCAGCCGCGAGGAGCGCTATGGCATCACGAGTGCGCCCGTGAACCTCGCCCCCGCGTCGCGGCTGTTGACGGTCGTGCGTGGCCATTGGCAGATCGAAAATGGCTTGCATTACCGCCGCGATGTCACCTTGCAGGAAGATGCCTCGCAGCTGCGGCGCGGTCACGCCCCCCAGGTGATCGCCAGCTTGAACAATACCATCTGTGGCTTGGCCGCGCAGCTCGGCGTCCGTAATCTTGCGGCCCTCCAGCGCTCGCTGGCGGCCGCCCTCGACCGTATCCTGTTCCAGGTATGACTTTGCAGTCGCCCTGCTCGCATGGTCGGTAACGCTGGCGCGGATCGTCCCGTATGCTATACTCATCCCCAGCAGCGACACACGCGCACTCCCCATTCCGGGGCGTGCGCTTTTTTTGTGTCCTCGAAACGGAGCGCCTGTCGATATGACGACCAAAACGACCAGCACCAGTCCCTCTGAGGGTGTCGCCCCCGTGATCTCGGCGGGCGCGACCGACGAGATCGCGGCACCGGCGGCTGCTGACCCGGCTG
>JBAXES010000974.1:0-1553 GCA_037140315.1 Chloroflexales bacterium | reverse complement strand
TCGCCGAGGTCAACGACAACCGCGCGGACTTCGATGATGAGGAGTGCGCCCAGTACGATCGCCTGCGCGCCGCCGGCGAGCTCGCCGCGCCGCCGGCTCCATCGTCGATGTCTCCGAATGCCGCCTGCACCTGCTCGGCATCGGTCGGCCCGACTGGGTCACCCACCCGCTGGTGCAGTCCTTCGACTCCTCCGCGCCAGCCCGGCTCGCCGGCATCGGCGGCTGGGATGCCGTGCGGCGCTCGTATGACCCGGCCTTCGGCCTCGCGCTAGCGAAACTACGGAGGAGCCGTGAAGCGCGGCTCGCCCTCTTCCTGATGCGCTACCGCCAGATCGCCGGCCAGCCCTGGAGGCCGGTTGACGAGACCCTGCTGCGCGATGACGGCGCGCAGCCTGCGCCGAACCCTGCCCAGCTCCGGCTGGCGGCGTAGACTCACTACACGCCACGCGGCGCGGCCATCTGGCCGCGCCGCGTGGTATTTTCCCGCGCCGACGCTTCGGTGCCACGTTGGTCGTCACACGACCGGCCGGCGGGCAATGATAAAGAAGCGGTGGACGCGGGTCGCCAGGCCACCCTCAGCCTGCATGCGCCGGTGCAGGGCCAGCAGCCGCACGCGATACGCCGATACGGCGAAGTCCGCGATCTGCCAGGGGGTGATCCGCAGGTACATGATCACCGCGCCGATGTCGCGGAAGTGGCCGGGACGAGCGGATTCGCGCTCCTCCACCACCTCCAGCCCGGCGGCGCGGAGCTGCGCGGCCGCCGTGGCCGCGCTCCAGCTCCCGTAGCTGAGGGTGACGACATCCTGGAGGGCGGCGTTCAGCTCGCGATTGTCCTGCCCGCCGACCTGCTGGGTGAGGAAGGTGCCGCCGGGCCGAAGGATGCGCCGTACCTCGCCCGGGTCGAAGGACTCGTGGCGGTTGATCACCAGGTCGAAGTGGGCGTCGGGCAGCGGGAGCCGGGTCTCGTCAGCGACCGCGACCACCCGCACGCCGAGCGGGGCGAGCCGGGCCTGCGCCACGGGCAGGTTGGGCGGGTAGCCCTCGGTGGCCCAGGTCGCGGGCGGCAGCGGGGCCAGGCGGCTGAGGAACTCGCCACCACCGGTGCCCATATCGAGCAGGGTGCGGGCAGGCGGGAGCGCGACCTGCACCTCGGTGCGCTCGTCCCAGGGCGGCGGCGTCTCGACATAGCGCCCGGAGAGGGCGCTCCAGTCCCAGCCCGCCATCGTAAACGCCTCAGCGGCGGCGGCCAGCCGATCAAACTCCTCGTCTGCGGGCATCGGATCACCTCCTGATGTATCACGTGGTGTCTCGGGCAGAAGGCCTGCTCTTGTGGGCCCGCAAGGCGGTTGGCGACGGCTCCGGCCACCTCCTGCTGATTCCCGTAGGCCGCAATAGCGTGCCTGCCGAGGTTGGCCAGCAGTGTCACCCTCTCGGAGCATATTTGGGCGATGGGCGGGTGGCGTCGTTCAGATCAACTCGCCCCCCAGTTACCCAAAAAGTCGCCCATAGTGAGCTGCACGCCTTGGTTGCGCAAGATGCCGTAGGCGGTGG
>JBAXES010000973.1:0-1559 GCA_037140315.1 Chloroflexales bacterium | reverse complement strand
GTCCGGGGCGGCCACAATGCTCAGCAGCAGGCTGATCCCGTTGGCGCTGGCATCGCTCACAATCTTGTCTAGCTCACCCCAGTAGACCGCCCCCGAGATATCGTGCAGGTCGCGCCAGCGCACCTGCTGGCGCAGCCACTTCACGTTGGCGTTCTTCGAGACCTGCATGACCCGGTTGCGATCCTGCCACGCCGTGCCCTGGCCGTAGAGGTTGGCGTTGAAGCCATAGATGAACTGGCGCGGCAGGGCGCCGTCGGCGCTGCGGGAGCTGAAGGCACCATCGTCGGTGTGGAAGCGGTCGCGGTACTCGTTGCCGAGCAGGCCCAGCAGGATGCGGTACTGCGGGTTCGACTCGTTGGGGTGCCACTCCATGCGCTGGCGCTCGAAGTACTGGACCCAGTAGGTCTGCCCATCCGCCGCGTTGACCTCCTGGAACTGCTCGGAGAGCGGCAGGCCGAACACGTTCAGGCCACCGTTGTTCAGCCAGTAGTCGCGGAAGGGGGCCGGGCCGTTGCGCAGCGTGTGGCCGGTGGACGCATTGTAGGTGCCGTCGCCGGGGTCGCCCACCTTCTGGAAGGCCGACTCGGTGCGGCCCTGCGCCAGGCGGCTGCCCATCAGGCGCCCGAGCACGTAATACTTATTGTCCTGCTGGCCGAAGTTCTCCGGGTGCTCCTCCAGGACCGCCCGCTCGAAGTATTGCACCCGATAGTACTGGCCAGGGTTTGTGAAGCTCTCCTCGATGAGGGGCTGCGAGATCGGGTAGCCGAGCACGAAGAGGGCATTCGGGGTGTTCTTCCAAAAGTCCAGGAACCAGTTCACCGCCGAGTGGCCTGTCTCGCCGAAGTAGCGAGCCTGATAGGGTGGGTAGGTGTCGGCCACGCCCGACTGGGCGGCGGTCGCCCGCGGCCATGCCGCCAGGGTGGCGATGGTCGAGACGAGGGCCAGGACAAGCAAGATTCGCTTCGCCATTCTCTCTCTCCTCAGGATTCGCTTCTGGTAGGTGCGGGCTTCCTATGGGCGATTGTAGCAGCGCAGGCTGAGATGAAACTGTCTCGTCGCTGATTAGCCGGTTACTGTTCAGTTACGACTGCATCGGGCAGCCGAGGGCCGGCCAGGTGAATCGACCGAGCCGCCGATCCTGGAAACCTAAGCGCACCTATGGGCTGCGAGTCAGATGGTTTAGGCATGGGGGGGGCGGGCAGGCCACGGTGCCTGCGCCGTCAGATCTGCGCTGCGCCTAGGACGGGCGCATTATACGGGCGGGCGTAGGATTCGGTCAAGGGTAGGGGGGGCGCGATATGTGGATGGGCGCTTTGCGCCCATCCACATGCCGCGCCCCCTACCCACGCAGCACAATGATCACGTAGGCGGCGACGCCGAGCATCAGCAGCAGGCCGAGGATGAGGATCAGCCCCCAGACCAGCCGGTCGGCGGGGCGCCGCATGGCCTGCGTGGGCGGATGAACCTCTGGAGAGAGCATAACGGGAGGGAGCCGCATCGTGGTTGATGTGGCCGGCTCAGGCGCGAGGTCTGGCGCAGGATCTGGCGCGGGGGGGGGC
>JBAXES010000972.1:0-1560 GCA_037140315.1 Chloroflexales bacterium | reverse complement strand
CCGAGGGCGTCCCCCCTGAGGCCGCCCTCGGGGCAACGATCCTCTTCCGCCTGTGTAGCTTCTGGCTGCTGCTGCCGCTGGGGGCTATCGGTTACCGTTTACTCACCACTAGCGATGGCCAGCGATTACAAAGCGATCAATGAATTACGAAACCCAAACCTCGACCTCCGCCGATCAGCGAGCGGAAGCCACCGCACGGATGAAGGCACTACTGGTCCATCTCTACACCGCCTCGACCATGGTCGTCCTGATGATCTCCACCGCGTTCCTGCTCAACGATCAGCTGACTGCCGCGCTCTTCACCATGCTGCTGAGCATCATCATTGACGCAACCGACGGCTCGCTGGCCCGCCGCTTTAAGGTGAAGCTGCACGCCCCCGAGTACGACGGGCGCACAATGGACGATATCATCGACTTTGTGTCCTATGTGTTCCTGCCGGCGGTCTTTATGCTCAAGGCCGGGATGCTGCTCCAGCCTGCGATCATCTTCTGCTGCTTCCCGCTGATCGCCAGCGCCTTCGGCTTCTCGCGCGTCAACGCGAAGCTCGACGACGATGGCTTCTTCATCGGCTTCCCGTCCTACTGGAATATTGTCGTCGCCTACTTCTATCTGACCGGCTCCCCGCCCTGGCTGAACACGCTGATCATCGTCTTCCTCGCGGCGATGGTCTTTGTGCCCACGCGCTACATCTACATCACACGCTTCCCGCGCCTGCGGCGCGCACATCTGGCCGGGGCCACGCTGAGCGGGGCCACGATGCTCGCCGCCCTGTTTATCGGCGGCGATATGCGACAGCTGCTGGTGATCGTCTCGCTGATCTACCCGGTGATCTACACGGTCTACTCGCTGATCCTCGACCGGCAGGCCCGCAAAGCGGCCCCCTGATCTAAACGGTGAGGGTGTGGGAGCGGCTTCGCCGCTCCCACGAAATACTGATTATGTTGCGGCGCGGCTACGCCGCGCCGCAACATAATGTGTGTTCACCCACTGGGAGGCGTCGGGATCGACACGCCCGTCGGCACGGGGAAGGGCCGGGGCCCCGCAGATGGCGGCGGCTGGCCTCGGTCAATCGTCGGCTGCTGTGGCGGCTGGCCCGGGTCGGGGTCGGGGGCGCGCACCCCCAGCACCACCGTCGTCCCCGGCATGATCCAGTCGCCAGCGGCGGGCAGGGTGCTCACCACCGTGTAGGG
This sequence comes from Chloroflexales bacterium, assembly GCA_037140315.1. GTDB lineage: Bacteria > Chloroflexota > Chloroflexia > Chloroflexales > Chloroflexaceae > Oscillochloris. The sequence goes on along the minus strand of JBAXES010000972.1, from coordinate 369 downwards.
CGCAAAACGGTCGTAGTCGCCCGGGATGCGCTCGCGGGTCTGGTAGTCAACATAGATCAGCCCAGGTCCGACGCCCAGGGTCGCCAGCAGCTCCCTGGCCTGGTTCTCGCCGAGGCGCTGAAGGTCCGGCATCTTAATCGCCCCGGCCACCGGCGGCACCGAGACGGGCGGCGCGAACAGCGCCGGGTCGCAGGGTGGCAGGGCGTCGATCACCGCCCTGCCGCTCGGGGCGCTGCCATCGGGCGGCGCAGCCGGATCGGGCCCGGTGCCGGGGCTGGCCGAGCCGCCGCTCCAGACATACTGCACCCTCTCGTCCGGGTCGGGCGGGGGCGTCTTCCAGATATAGATCTCCTGGGCCAGGCCCTCGGG
>JBAXES010000971.1:0-1562 GCA_037140315.1 Chloroflexales bacterium | reverse complement strand
GGTCAGGGTCAGGGCCAGCATCGTCAGCCCGAGCGCCAGCAGCCCCCAGAAGGCCGGCGCCCATCCGCCGCGCAGCGCGATCAGCTGGGTCAGCCCCGTCACCCCCACGAGCGCCGCCATGGCCCAGCTCAGCTCCAGGATGCCCAGCACCCGCCCGCGCTGGCCGTAGTCGCTGCGGGCGCTGGCGTAGGCCTGCGCCGCCGGCATGTACAGGGCCGTGCCCAGCCCGATCATGCCGTAGCCGGCCATAAATGGCCCGAAGCCCGTCGCCAGCGCGCAGATCAGCGCGCCCGCGCAGAAGCCCGCCAGCCCCGCCACCATGCTGAAGCGCTCGCCCCGCGCGTCCGACACCGCGCCGCCCAGCGGGCTCAGCAGCGCCGTCGCCACCTGCACCGTCACCAGCAGGCTCGCTGTGCCCAGGCTCACCCCTAGCCCGCCCGCCAGCACCGGCAGCAGCGGGTAGACGATCCGGAATGCCGTGTTTAGCGTGAATCGTCCGAGGAGCAGGGTCAGCAGCTGCGCGACGCCTATGGCTGCCGGTCGGTGGAGGGCCTGCGTGGTCATACGGTGCTCATTATTATTGACAGCTTAGAACAGCCCCGCTATCATAATTCAACATTCAACATTCAACATTCAGTAATCACAGGATGCCTATGCACCGCGCCTATCACCGCTGGGACAGCCCGGCCCTCGGCCGGCCAATGGAGCTGCTCATCTTCGGCCACGCCGGCGCCCCCTGCCTCGTCTTCCCCACCTCGCACGGCCGCTTCCACGAGTACGAGGACCGCGGCATGGTCGCCGCCCTCGCCCACCGCATCGAGCAGGGCTGGCTCCAGCTGATCTGCGTGGACAGCGTCTTCAGCGAGAGCTGGTACAACGAGGGCGCCCCCAGCGACTCCCGCATCTGGCGCGAGGAGCAGTACGAGCGCTACCTGATCGACGAGGTCCTGCCCCTCATCAGCTCGATCAACCCCAACCCCTACCTCATGGCCACCGGCTGCTCGTTCGGCGCCACCGAGGCCGTGATCATCGCCCTGCGCCACCCCGGCCTCATCCGCCGCGTGGTCGCCCTCAGCGGCCTCTACGACCTGCGCCGCTTTTTTAGCGACTACACCCAGGGCGTCTACTTCCACAACCCGGTCGACTTTGTGCCCAACCTCAGCGACCAGTGGACGCTCGACCGGCTCACCGAGACCGACCTGATCCTCGTCACCGGCCGCGACGACCCCTCCGCCTGGTCGAACGAGCTGCTCTCGCGCCAGCTCTGGGAGCAGGGCGTCGGCAACGCCCTGCGCCTCTGGGACGGCTGGTGCCACGACTGGCCCTACTGGATGCGGATGGTCAATGCCTATATCGGCGGCCACGACTAGCGCGGCGGTGTCGCCACCAGAGTCAGTGAATCAATCATAGAAATGGTCGATGGCTGGCGACGAAGTCGCCAGCCATCGACCATTTCTATGATTCTAGAAGGTCGAGCTCCTTGAGCAGCAGCTCGGCCGCCGGCGGCGTGAACGCCACCGAGAACGGTGCCGCCCAGCTGTAGCGGATGACCCCCCCCGCGT
>JBAXES010000970.1:0-1563 GCA_037140315.1 Chloroflexales bacterium | reverse complement strand
GTCGAGCTGAAGAATAACCTCAAGGCCGCCTGGTGGCGGGCCAACGTCTACGAGCGCGACGATATGGAGGGCCTCGACGCGGCCATCCTGATGAACCGCCTGACCTGGAAGTACTCCGGCCACGAGGAGACCTTCACCGACCCGCTGGTCGACTGCCGCAGCTGCCGCGCGCGCTGGCGGGCCGACCATATCAAGGACACATGCCCGAGCTGCGGGTCGAAGGACCTGACCGAGCCACGGCCCTTCAACATGATGTTCAAGACCCAGGTTGGCCCGGTGGCCGACGACACCTCCTACGCCTACCTGCGCCCCGAAACGGCCCAGGGCATCTTTGTGAACTTCAGCAACGTGCTGGCCACCACCGCGCGCAAGCTGCCCTTCGGGATCGCCCAGATCGGCAAGGCCTTCCGCAACGAGATCAACCCGCGCAACTTCATCTTCCGCGTCCGCGAGTTCGAGCAGATGGAGATCGAGTTCTTCGTTATGCCCGGCACCGAGGACGCGTGGCACCAGCGCTGGCTGGACGACCGCCTGGCCTGGTGGCGCAGCGTCGGCCTGAGCGGCGATAACCTGCAGGTCTACACTGTGCCCAAGGCCGACCTTGCCCACTACTCGAAGGCCACCTACGACCTGATGTACCGCTTCCCGATCGGCTTCGAGGAGCTTGAGGGCATCGCCTCGCGCAGCGACTACGACCTCGGCTCGCACTCGAAGGAGCAGGACAGCCTGGGCCTGAGCGCGAAGGTGGGCCGCAACGACGACAGCACCGCCAAGCTGACCTACTTCGACCCCGAGAGCAAGCGCCACCTGGTGCCCTTTGTGATCGAGCCCTCGGCCGGGGTGGACCGCGGGGTGCTGGCCCTGCTCACCGAGGCCTACGACGAGCAGCAGGTCAAGCCGGTGTCGCCCGAGCGCGCCCAGGCGGTGTCCGAGGCCCTGGCCGCCTTTGTGAAGAGCGTGGGCCGCAGCGAGAAGCTGCCCGCCGAGCAGCGCGACGCGCTGCTGGAGCGGGCCGAGGCGATCAGCGGAGACCTAGCGGCGGGCATGGCCCAGATCCCGGCCCTGCTCGACATGCCCGGCGCGGCCAGCATCGAGCTGGGCAAGAAGCTGCGCGGCCAGGCCGACCCGGCGCTCGATGAGTCGTACCGCACGGTGCTGCGCCTCAAGCCGGCCCTGGCCCCGATCAAGGTGGCGGTATTCCCGCTCAAGCGCAACGCCCCCGAGATCGTCGCGACCGCCCGCCAGATCCGCAAGTCGCTCCAGGCCGAGGGCAATATGCGCACCGTCTACGACGATACCGGGGCGATCGGCAAGCTCTACCGCCGCCAGGACGAGATCGGCACGCCCTACTGCATCACTGTCGACTTTGATACGATCGGCCAGGGCAAGGACGCCGCCCTCACCGGCACCGTCACCGTGCGCGACCGCGACACTATGGCCCAGGAGCGCGTGCCGATCGCCGAGCTGCAGGCGTACCTGCGCGAGCGGGTTCGCTAGGGAGGGAGGGTTTCATGAGTCATCCCGAAATTTAACAAACCCGAGGCCTCCCGTAGTAGCATGGGA
>JBAXES010000969.1:0-1563 GCA_037140315.1 Chloroflexales bacterium | reverse complement strand
CGCTCATCATGAAGACGCCGCGCTTGCCGGCCTGGAAGGTGAAGGCGAAGTAGGCTGGCAGGATCGGCAGCGTGCATGGCGAGAGGAAGCTGAGCACCCCGGCCAGGAAGGCCGGCAGCGCCAGCACCAGCACGCTGGAGCCGCCGGTCAGGTAGCTCACATCCTGGCCGCTGTTGAGGGTCAGCATCACCAGGATCGCCAGCACAATGATCGCGCCGATCGCAAACAGCAACCGGCGCGATACCGTGCGCTCTTTGGCGGGCTGGGCCTCAGCGGGCTGTGACGACATCGGGTGCTCCTTGGGCGGGGTAGAGCCGCCGCCCGCTCTTGCGTGCGGCGGCCAGATCGGCGTCGTCGGCGGGCGTCTCGCCGGTAAAGTGCAGCGTCCCACTCGGGATATCGTAGTGGTAGCGCCGGCGCGCCCAGCTGCCCCGCGCGGCGGGGCACACCAGGGTCACGCGCCACTGCGGCCCGTTGACCTCGTAGAGCTCCTCGGTGATCCAGGCCATCTCGCCCGGGCTGAAGATGACGGCCAGGGCGCGGGCGCAGGCGGCCAGGCTCTCCTGCGAGTCTGCGGGCTGCGGGCTGCTCATGCTGCTCCTAACTCATACTGGGGTCTGGGCGCGGTAGCTCGCCCCACAGACTATTATAGCACCGGCGCGGTGTCGGCTGGTCATCACCGATATCCACGAGCCGACAGTCGCCGATGCTGAGCGGCGCGTTCATGACTTCGCCGCCCGCCTCGCCCGCCAGTACAATGCCACCACCCCCAGATTGCCCTGCGCCGCGCTGATGATAGCGTCGGCTTGGGCCTCAGCCTGCTCGCCCTGCGCGCCGCGCTGCGATAAACCGCGCCTGCCGGGGAGGGGCAAGCCCGCCCCGCGCCCTCCCATCGGGCACCCAGCGCAGCTAGGCCGCAGCCCCGGCGTGGGCGGCGATGAAGCCCAGCACCTGCTGCCAGGCGTCGTCCGATGCGTCGGCGAAGTCGGCGGCCCGGCGGTCGAAGAAGCTGTGCGGCGCGCCGGGGTAGGTGATCACCGTGTGCTCTACGCCCGACTCGTCCAGCGCCGCGTCGAAGGCCGCGATCTGATCGGCGGGGATGCCCGGGTCGTCGCCGCCGAAGAGGCCGAGGGCCGGCGCCTTGAGGTCCTTCGCCCGCTCAAGCATCGTGCCGTAGCCCCCGATGTCGCGGGAGAGCCCGGCGTAGAAGCCGATCGCGCCGGCGAGGTTGAGGTCATCCAGCGTGGCGCAGCGGAACGACATCGTCCCGCCCATGCAGAAGCCGACAGTGAACGTGGCCGCCCCGGGTCGGCCCGCGTCGCGCATGTGCGCCAGGGAGGCCCGCACGTCGGCGAAGACCCCCGGCATAGCCAGCTGCGACACGTGGGGCCAGAACTCGAACGCATCGTCGCGGGCGGTCAGGCCGGCGGTGCGGCCGAAGTAGTCCATGGCGATGGCGGTGACGCCGATCTCGGCGAAGCGCAGGGCCAGCTCCTTGTAGAACTGGTGCAGGCCGCGGATGTCGGGCAGGATGAGCATCAGGGCGCGGGGCGGGGCCTCGGG
>JBAXES010000968.1:0-1565 GCA_037140315.1 Chloroflexales bacterium | reverse complement strand
TGCTCACCCTCGCCGGCCGTGCGGCCGACATCGTCGGCCTGCTGACGACCTCGGTGGCCAGCGGCGAGATGCTGGATGACCTTGCCGGGCGCCTGCCCGCCGGCATCGAGCAGAAGCTGAGCTGGGTGCGTGAGGGCGCCGGCGCGCGCTACGGCCAGATCGAGCTGAGCCTCATCCCCACCGTCATCGTCACCGACGACCGCGCCGCCGCCGTTGACGCTATGATCGCCGAGCACGCCTGGCCCGGCGTCGGCCCCGAGCAGGTTCTCGCGATGCCATCGGTGCTGATCGGCAGCGTCGAGCAGGTGGCCTCCGACATGCTCGCCCGCCGCGAGCGCTACGGCTTCTCCTACTATGTCTTCTCCGACCACCAGGCCGAGGATCTCGCCCCGCTTGTGGCGCGGCTCGGCGGGCTGTAACAGCGCAATGAATAGCATCGCGCATGTTCTGCCCGCTCTTAGACGCCACAGCGGGAGGGGCAGGGCCAGGAGCCAAGTGACGCCCCTGAGCTCTACCAGCACCCCAAGCCCACCTGGGTGGACGCCGCCCTGGTGGAGTGGCGGGTCACGCCTTCGCGCGGTTTCTAAGGCACAGCCCCAGCTATAGAAAGGCCACACCTTTGCCGTTCCGCCTGATCGCAATCGACCTTGACGGCACGCTGCTGAGCCCGCAGAACCGGATCAGCCCGGCCAACGCCGCCGCCGTGGCCGCGTGCGTGGCCGGCGGCGCCCGCGTGCTGATCGCCACCGGGCGCAGCTTCACCTCGGCCCGGCCCTATGTCGCCGAGCTGAGCCTCGCCGGCCCGCAGATCACCCACAACGGGGCGATCTTCGCCGAGCTCGCGAGCGAGCGGATCACCACACGGCAGGGCCTGGCCCGCGAGCTGCTGGCCGACGTGACCGCGGCGCTCGATCTGCGCCGCATCGCCTATATGGTCTTCGGGCCAGACACCATCTACGCGCCGCTGGACATGCCGCATATCGCGGTGCTGGAGAGCTACGGCGAGCCGCCCGCCGTGGAGCTGTCGCGCGAGGAGCTGCTGGATCTGCCCGAGGTGATCAAGGTGCTGACCTTCCTCGGGCCCAGCCCCCTCGACGCGGAGCTGGCCGCGCTGATGGGCGACCGCTTCGAGGCGATCCGCACCGGCCCGAACTTCTTCGAGTTTATGCCGCCCGGCATCAATAAGGGCTCGGCCCTGACCGAGCTGATGGCCCGCTACGAGGTGCCCCGCGAGGAGGTGCTGGTGATCGGCGATGGCGAGAACGACCTGAGCATGTTCGGCGTGGCCGGGCTGAGCGTGGCCATGGGCAACGCCCCCGACGTGGTGAAGGCCCGCGCCGCCGCCCTCACCGCCACCTGCGCCGCCGATGGGGTCGCCCTGGCCCTGCGGCGCTATGTGCTCTCGTGACGGCGCGGCGTGGTGAGCATAGACAAGGTTCGCAGGTACATGACCGTTGCCGCCGGACAACCCTCACCCCCAACCCCTCGCCCAGGCGTATATCGCTTCCTGAGACAAGGTTTCAGCGTACGTTACCGTTCAGGCAATTGCACTGCATCAGGATGCG
>JBAXES010000967.1:0-1570 GCA_037140315.1 Chloroflexales bacterium | reverse complement strand
GTGCGCAACCTGGAGACCCACTTTCATACCCAGGATGGGGTGGTAAAGGCCGTCAATAACGTCTCCTTCCACGTGAACCGCGGCGAGACGCTCGGCATCGTCGGCGAGTCCGGCTGTGGCAAGAGCGTCACCTCGCTCTCGATCATGCGGCTCATCCCCAACCCGCCCGGCACGATCGCCGGCGGCCAGATCCTCTTCGACGGCGAGGATCTGCTCAAGGCCAGCGATGAGGAGATGCGCGCTATCCGGGGTAATCGCATCGCCATGATCTTCCAGGACCCGATGACCTCGCTCAACCCGGTGCTCACCGTGGGCCGCCAGATCACCGAGTCGCTGGAGCTGCACCTCAAGCTCTCCAAGCGCGAGGCCAACAACCGCGCCGCCGAACTGCTCGATATGGTCGGCATCCCCAGCGCCGCCAAGCGCCTCGACAACTACCCGCACCAGTTCTCCGGCGGCATGCGCCAGCGCGTGATGATCGCCATGGCCCTCTCCTGCAACCCCGAGCTGCTGATCGCCGACGAGCCCACCACCGCCCTCGATGTGACCATCCAGGCCCAGATCCTTGAGCTGATCAACCGGCTCAAAGAGGAGCTGGACACCGCCGTGATCATGATCACCCACGACCTCGGCGTGGTCGCCGGGATGACCGACCGGGTGACGGTGATGTACGCCGGCAAGGTGGTCGAGGAGGGCAAGACCAGCGAGCTCTTCGCCAGCCCGCGCATGCCCTACACGATCGGCCTGCTGCGCTCTATCCCGCGCCTCGACGAGGGCCGCGGCCGCAAGCTTACCCCGATCCGCGGGCTGCCGCCGAGCCTGATCGACCTGCCGCAGATCTGCGCCTTCAGCCCGCGCTGCGACTACGCGCAGGATGCCTGCCTGACCCAGACGCCGCCCCTGCGCAGCGTCGGCCCGGAGCACCGCGCCGCCTGCCTGTTCGATATCACCATGGAGACGCCGCTGCCCGAGGGGAAGATCGCGGACGTCGCCGCGTAGGGAGAACATCGTATGACGACCGCACCAACCAGCAGCCCCAGCGGCAACCTGATCGATGTCACCGGCCTGGAGATGCACTTCCCCGTCACCCGTGGGATCATCTTCCAGCGTCGGGTCGGCACGGTCAAGGCCGTGGACGGGATTAGCTTCAGCATTAAGCAGGGCGAGACCCTCGGCCTCGTAGGCGAGAGCGGCTGCGGCAAGAGCACCACTGGCCGCGCCATCCTCCAGCTCTATCGGCCCACCGCTGGCAATGTAATCTTTGAGGGGCAGGATCTCACTACGCTCAAGGGCGATGCGCTGCGCAAGATGCGCCGCCGCGTGCAGATGATCTTCCAGGATCCCTACGCCAGCCTGAACCCACGCATGACCGTCGGCGACATCATCGGCGAGCCGATCCGGGTGCATAAGCTGCGCGAGGGCACGGCGGTGCGTGAGCGCGTCGAGGAGCTGCTCGGCCTGGTCGGCCTCAACCCGGCCTTCGCCAACCGCTACCCGCACGAGTTCTCAGGCGGACAGCGCCAGCGCATCGGCATCGCCCGCGCCCTGGCCGTCGAGCCGCAGTTCGTCG
>JBAXES010000966.1:0-1572 GCA_037140315.1 Chloroflexales bacterium | reverse complement strand
GGGCGTGCCGCGCTGGGGCGCGGCCTGCGTGGGGGCGATGTAGGCCTGGGGCGGCGGCGTGGGCGCCTGCGGGCGCACATAGGGCGACGGCGTGGGCGGCGGGCTGCCGGCGACGATCGTCGCGCCGATGGCGGGCGTGCCGCCGACGGGGGTGAGCTGCGGCTGGGCCTGCGGGGCCGCGCCGATGCCGGCGGCGGCGCGCAGGGCGGCCGCCATCTCGGCCGAGCTGGCGAAGCGGGCCTCGGGCTTGCGGGCCAGCGAGCGCATCACCACATCCTCCACGGTGGGCGGCAGGTCGCCACGGACATCGCGCGGCGGGATGGGCGCCTGGAGCAGGCGGGCGGCCAGCATGGCCATGGGCGTCTCGGCCTTAAAGGGGAAGGTGCCGGTGAGCAGCTCGTAGAGCACCACCCCGAGGGCGTAGATATCGGTGGGCGGGCCGACGCTGGCGAGCCCCTGGGCCTGCTCGGGCGACATGTACTCGGGGGTCCCCATCACTGTGCCGGCCATGGTCAGGCCGCCGGTGGTCGTGCCGGCGGTGCCGCCGGTGCCGCGCGCGAGGCCGAAGTCGGTCAGGTAGACCCAGCCCTCATCGGTGATCATAATGTTGGAGGGCTTGATATCGCGGTGGATGACGCCCTGGCGGTGGGCGTGGTCGAGGGCGTCGCCAACCTGGGCCAGGATCTCGGCGGCGCGGCGCACGCTGAGCGATCCGTCTTCCTGCACGAGCTCCTTGAGGGTGCGGCCCTGGATGAACTTCATCGCGATATAGTGGAGCCCGTTGGTCTCGCCCACCTCGTAGATCGGCATGATATGCGGGTGCTCCAGGCGGGCCGCGCTGCGGGCCTCCTGGCGGAAGCGGGCGACATAGCTGGTATCGTGGGTCATCTCCGGGGGCAGGAGCTTGAGCGCCACGATCCGGTCGAGGTCGGCCTGGCGGGCCTTATAGACTACGGCCATCCCGCCCCGGCCGATCTCAGAGATGATCTCGAAGCGGCCGAGGGTCGTACCGATCAGGTTCAGCTGGCTCATAGAATTCTCGCTATGTGACCTGTGCCGCATGCACAGGCGGTATCGGCGTGTTCGTCTATGATACACGATAGCCATTGGCGGCGGCAATCCCGCGCACAGCTGGTAGCTAACAGCTTGATGACGTGTAGAGGCCCGCGCTGGTTCCAGCGCGGGCCTCTGTGTGCTGCCGGGCGAGGGGCGATCAGCTCTTCTTGCCGGTGTAGGTGTAGACGCTGACAACTGCGCCGTCGGTGTTCTTGAGGGTGCCGGTGTCGCCGTTGTTATTCCAGATGGCCTTGCGGCTGTTCCAGTGAAGGTTGGCCTCGTCGTTATTCCCGCGCTTCGTCCAGAGCTTCACCTCGGCGCCGGGGCCGAGGGTGAAGGCCGGGAAGGTGAATGTGTGATTCGCGCTGACGTCACTCAGCGTCCAGCCCGTCAGATCCATCGGGGCGTCATTGGTGTTCCAGATCAACACGTACTCGCCGTCGATATCGCGGCCGGGCGGGTTGTGCTCGATATGGGCGATATCCACGCCGGTAGCGATTGCTGCGACCGCGGGGG
>JBAXES010000965.1:0-1573 GCA_037140315.1 Chloroflexales bacterium | reverse complement strand
TGACCCAACCGTGCGGCCTGGCGATGAAAGCTGCTACACTGCACCTGGTAAGGCGACCGCCGCGTCACCGATGGCGTGACGTGCCATGCAATCGTCTGTGCCGCTACGAGAAGGAGCACGCGCATGACCACCCCGGAGCCGATCCGCTTCACCCGCTTCCAGCAGCGCTACCGTGACGGCGATCTGCCGTGGGATCATGATCTGCCGCCACCCGAGATCATCGCCGTGGCCGAGCGCCTGCCTGCTGGCCGCGTCCTTGACCTGGGATGTGGTGCCGCGCGGGCCAGCATCTTCCTCGCGGCGCGTGGGTGGGAGGCCGACGGCGTTGACTTCGTCCCTGAGGCGATCACGATGGCTGAGGAGCGCGTGCGCGCGGCAGGCGTCGCGGCGCAGGTGCGGCTGCACGTCGGTTCCGTGACCGACCTCGGCTTCCTTCGGGAGCCATACGACCTCGCGATCGATGTCGGCTGTATGCACGGCTTGGCGGCGGATGATCGGCACACCTACGCGGCGGAGGTCGCGCGGCTGGTGCGGCCAGCCGGATGCTTCCTGCTCTTTGCCCACCTGCGCGAGCCGGATCAGGAGGGGTCGACCGGCATCCCGGACGCGGCGATCACGAGCCTCTTCGCGGACACGTTCGCATTCGAGACCGTCGAGCGGGGCACCACGATCGTCGCTGATCGGCGAACCGACTCGGCGTGGTACACGCTGCGCCGGCGCGGATATGCCGCGTCATCCACGTAATCAGAGGAGGAATCGACCATGGAGCAGCATGACTACGGCTATACCGTGCAGACATCGCTCGATTATGCGGCCGCAATCGCGGCGGTGACCGCGGCGCTGAAGCAGGAGGGCTTCGGCGTCCTGACCACGATTGATATGCAGGCGACCTTCAAGGCAAAGCTCAATGCCGACATCGCCCCGTACGTCATCCTTGGCGCGTGCAACCCGCCCCTCGCGCAGCAGGCGCTCACCGTTGATGCAGAGGTCGGCCTCCTGCTGCCCTGCAACGTTATCGTGTACCTCGACGATGCGGGGCAGACCATCGTCTCCGCGATCAACCCGGAGGCAATGTTCCGCATCGTGCAGCGCGACGACCTCACCGTGATTGCGCAGGAGGTGGCGGCGCGGCTGCGGCGGGTCATGGCCGCGCTGCCCGCCAGCGCAGCTGAGACGCCGTAATCGTGCCGGATGGCGGGCCGACCGCGCTCACGGCTGGCCCAGCCCGTGCTGCATGGCGATCACGGCCGCCTGGGTGCGATCCGTCACCTCCAGCTTGGCCAGCACAGCGCTAACGTGGTTGCGCACCGTCCCCTCCGAGAGGTGCAGCCGGGCGGCGATGTCGGCGTTGCTGAAGCCGCGCGCCACCAGGCGCAGCACGTCCACCTCGCGCTCGGTCAGCTTGTCGGTGATCTGCATGGCCGGCTGGGTCTGCAGGCCGGCCACCTTGCCCAGCAGCTTGCCCGTCACCGCCGGATCGACAAACGCCTTGCCCGCCACCGTGCCGCGCACCGCCGTGATCACCTCGGCGCGCGGGGTGTCCTTGAGCAGATACCCCGCCGCCCCGGCCCGG
>JBAXES010000964.1:0-1576 GCA_037140315.1 Chloroflexales bacterium | reverse complement strand
GTGATCTCGCTGGGCACGATCTTCGCCTTCGTGCAGTACGTCCAGCGCTTCAACCAGCCCATCCAGCAGATCGCCGTGCTCTGGACGAACATCCAGAGCGCGATCGCCGGGGGCGAGCGCATCTTCGGCTTGCTTGATGAGAAACCCGAGCTGCTGGACTGTCCGGGTGCCCGCGAGCTGCCGCCGATCGCCGGCCGCGTGACCTTCGAGGGCGTGGCCGCCGAGTATAAGCCGGGCGAGCCGGTGCTGCGCGGGGTCAGCTTCACCGCCGAGCCGGGCCAGACGGTGGCAATCGTCGGGCCGACCGGGGCCGGCAAGACCACGATCATCAACCTGATCCCGCGCTTCTACGACGTGACCGCCGGGCGGGTGCTGGTCGATGGCGCGGATGTGCGCGAGGTGACGGCGGCCAGCCTGCGCCGCCAGATCGGCATCGTGCTCCAGGACTCGTTCCTGTTCTCGGACACGGTGATGAGCAATATCCGCTACGGACGGCTCGACGCGACCGACGCGGAGGTGGTCGCGGCCGCCAAGCTGGCCTCGGCGAACGAGTTTATCGAGCGGCTGCCCCAGGGCTACCAGACGGTGCTGGGCGAGCGCGGCGGCGGCCTGAGCCAGGGGCAGCGCCAGCTGATCGCGATCGCCCGCGCGGCCCTGGCCAGCCCGCGCATCCTGATCCTCGATGAGGCCACGTCCAGCGTCGACACGCGCACCGAACGGCTGATCCAGCGCGCCTTCGACCAGCTGCTTGAGGGCCGCACCAGCTTTGTGATCGCCCACCGCCTGAGCACCATCCGCAACGCCGACCAGGTGCTGATGGTCAAGGATGGCCAGATCGTCGAGCGCGGCACCCACCCCGAGCTGCTGGCGCGCCAGGGGGCCTACTACGACCTATACATGAGCCAGTTCCGGCGCGAGGAGGAGCCGACGCCAGTGAGCGGCGCGGCGGCGCCGCTGCCAGCGTAAACTCGCGGCAAAGCCGCCAGCCTTCATTCATATGCGGGGCCTGGGGCGCAGCCCCATACGCATCAACGTTAGGGCTGCGGCCCTAAAAACCCGCGTTGTTTTGTGCCCAGCAGGCACAAGCTGTTTTTTGTGGGAGAGCGAAGCTCTCCCACACCCTCACCGTCCCAGCATTAGCCGCCGGCGGCCAGGTCGCGCACGACCTGGACGATCATACGGCGCTCCTGCGCCTTGATCCGCTCGTGCAGGCTGGCCTCATCATCGCCGGGGAGGATGGGCACCTCGGCGCGGGCCAGGATGGGGCCGTCGTCGACGCGGGGGGTGACGCGGTGGATGGTGCAGCCGGTGACGGCCATGCCGAGCCGCAGGGCGTCGGGCACCACGTGGGCGCCGCGCAGGGCCGGGATGGTCAGCCCCGAGCTGGTGGCCACCGTGTCGCCGCCGTCGTCGGGGAGCAGCGCGGGGTGCTGGTTGATCACCCGGCCGGGGAAGTGCTGGAGGAAGGCCGGCGAGAGGATGCGCATAAACCCGGCGAGCACCACCAGGTCGGGCGTGAAGGCGGCGACGACGCCGGCGAGGCGCTGCTCCCAGGCGGCGCGGGCGGCCAGGCGGG
>JBAXES010000963.1:0-1577 GCA_037140315.1 Chloroflexales bacterium | reverse complement strand
CACGAGATCGGCCTCGCCGCGCTCTAGGGGCGCGATGATCGCCGCGAGCCAGCCGGGGTCGAGGGTCAGCCCAGCGTCGGTGCAAGCGATGATCGCGCCGCTGGACTGGGCCACGGCGCTGTTGCGCCCCGAGGGGATGTTGTGGCCGCCGCTCACCAGGCGCACCCGCCGGTCGCGGGCGGCGTAGCCGGCCACGAGCGCCGCCGTCGCGTCGCGGCTGCCGCAGTCGTTGACCACGATCTCGTCGGGCGGGCGCGTCTGGGCCAGCATCGAGTCGAGCAGGGCGGCGATGTTGTCGGCCTCGTCGCGCACCGTACACACGAGAGAGATGGTCATCGGGGCGCCTCCGGCGGGGGGCTAGAGGGCCGCAGGCCCTCGATCATCCTATCTACCTGGTTGAGGTTGCCAGCTTCGCTGGCAACCTCAACCAGGTAGATGATATTGGTTTTAGGGCGGCAGCCCGCTAGCGAACGCGCAGCGTGAGCAGCTCGGCCTCGGGCGTATCCGCCGGCAGCCGCGCGCCGCTCGCCGGGTCGTACAGGCCAATGACGAGGCGGTAGTCGCCGGGGGGCAGGGGCGGCAGGGCCAGGTCGGCCCGGTCGATCACCAGCTCGCCGGCCCGCCAGTGCGAGCTGGGGTAGTCCTCCGCGCGCAGCGGCAGGTCGCGCTGGGCCACCCGCTGGCCCTTGGCGTCCAGCACGTGGATGAAGAGCGTGTAGTCGACGCCCATAGCGGCCAGGCCGCGCCAGTAGAGGTTGATCTGCACAGGCTGGCCGGGGTCGACCTCACGCTGGTCGGCGCCGTCCAGCGGCGCGATCCGCGCGCGCAGCTCGCCGGGCTTGATCTCGTAGCCGAGCAGCGCGATCTGGCCGCCGAAGGCCAGCCCCCGGCGCACGAAGGGCATCGCCTCCAGGTGCTCGCCCAGGTCGAGGATCGCCCCGCTCGGGCCGGGCTGCACCCCGGCCTTGCGCGGCGGGAAGGCGACCACCACCGTCGCGGCGGCGCGGATCTCGGCGTAGGTCGCGCGGTCCTCGGGGCTGCGCAGGTCGTCGTTCGCCGCCAGGTAGCGGAACCCGTTGGCGCGATACCAGGCCAGGCTGTGGTCGGTGATCCGCTTGAGCGGGAAGATCGCCATTCGCCCGCCGAAGAGCGTCGACGGCAGCTCGGCGGCGATGCGCGCGCCCTGCGGCAGCTGCCTGAGCCGGCCCGCCGCCTCGACCATACTGTGTGTCCGGCTCCAGTAGTCCAGGTGCTTGTACGTGTTGTAGGCCTGCGGGAGCACCAGCGCGGCGGCGAGGATCGCGCGGGTCGCCTGCCGGGCCCCGCGCTGGGTCACCCGCCGGCCGACCTCGTCGGCCAGGGCCACGGCGCCGGCCGCCGCGAGCAGGATGAGCAGGGGCAGGATCGGCAGCAGGTTGCGGGTGAAGTGTACGGCGTAAGAGAGCAGCATCAGCTGCACGGGGATGATCGCGGCCAGCAGCACGCCGGCCTGGGCCGGGCGACGCCGGGCCAGGGCGGGCAGCCCGGCGAGCAGCAGCAGGCAGCCCGTCGGCAGCAGCCCCTCGTCCCAGTAGAAG
>JBAXES010000962.1:0-1582 GCA_037140315.1 Chloroflexales bacterium | reverse complement strand
GATCAATAACGCCGGGGTGGGCCTAGCCGGGCCGGTGGCCGAGCTCGATATGGGCGACCTGGAGCGGGCCCTGGCCGTGGATCTGCTCGGGCCGCTGCGCCTGGCCCAGGCCGCCGTCCCGCTGATGCGCGGCCAGGGGCGCGGCCAGATCATCAACGTCTCGTCGGTGCTGGCCGCCCAGCCCCTGCCCTACCTGGGCGGCTACGCTGCGGCCAAGGCGGCCCTTGAGCGGGCCAGCGAGGCCCTGCGCATGGAGCTGCGCGGCACGGGGGTCGTGGTGAGCGTGCTGCGCCCCGGCACCACCCGCACCGCGTTCAACCAGAGCCGGCTCGGCAGCGGCAGCGAGCGCCGCCGCGTGGCCCCCAGGGGCGTGCCCCCTGAGGCGGTGGCCCTGGCCCTGCTGCGCGTGGCCCGCCGCGAGCCGCGCCTGGCCTATGTCGCTCTCGGCGACCGGCTGGCCCTCCTGGCCGCCCGTATCGCCCCCGGGATCGTCGAGGCTGCCCTGGCCCGCGCCATCGGCTGGGAGCGCCGCTAGCCACGATGCTGGCGGATTCGTCGATGTGCGCTACAATAGGGTTCATCACGACATCAGCCGCCACCCGCGGCGCGCGCGCCGGACTTCGGCGCGCATGTGGCTCACGGGGATAAGCTGGATTGACGAGGTGCGACTATGGCGACCTCACCACTGCGCTTCTCGGTCTGCGTGGAGACGCTCTTTAGCGAGAAGCCCTTCGAGCAGCGCCTGGAGTATGTCCGCGATCTCGGCTTCCCCGCCTTCGAGTTCTGGACCCGCCAGGGCAAGGATATGAACATCACCCTGGCCCTGAAGATGGCGCTGCGCCTTGAGGTGAGCGCGTTTGTGGGCAGCGGTGCCTCCTTGGTTGACCCGGCCCAGCGCTCGCAGTTCCTCACCGATATTCATCGCGCCGCCGCCCTGGCCTTCGATCTCTCGTGCGCGAACCTGATCGTGACCAGCGGCCCAGCCCTGGCCGATGTGCCCCGTGCGCAGCAGCAGGCCCAAATGATCGAGACCCTCCGGGTCGCCGCCGAGACAGCTGCGGACGCCGGTGCGGCCCTGGTGCTTGAGCCGCTCAACCAGCGCGATCACCCCGGCACCTTCCTCAGCTCCTCCGACGAGGGGTTCGCGATCGTGCGCGCGGTGGCCAGCCCCAACGTGCGGCTCTGCTTCGATATCTACCACCAGCAGATCAGCGAGGGCGATCTGACCCGGCGCATCACCGAGAACCTCGACCTGATCGGCCATATCCAGGTGGCCGATGTCCCCGGTCGCAACGAGCCCGGCAGCGGCGAGATCAACTTTGAGCATATCTTCGGGCTGCTCCAGGAGCTGGGCTACACGCGCTTTGTCGGCCTAGAGTACTCCCCGCGCGTCGACGCCACGGCGAGCCTGCGGGCCGTGCGCGCCCTCAGCCAGTGAAGGCTGCTCAGTCGGCGGCGCGTCAGCGGCTACTGGATATAGTTCAGCCGCGTGTCGAGCCGCAGGTAGCCGACGCGCGCGTACACCGCCTCGGCCCCGGCGTCGGCGGCCGAGAGCCATGCCACCTCACCGCCACGTGAGAAG
>JBAXES010000961.1:0-1582 GCA_037140315.1 Chloroflexales bacterium | reverse complement strand
GCGGCGGCGTCCAGCGTGCGCTGGTTCTCCGTCACCACGTGGCGGGCGCGCATCCGGACGGTGGGCGGCAGCAGGGCGGCGCTGGCGTCCAGGTCGGCCGGGCTCACGTCGCGCAGGGCGCTGATCTTGGGCATGCGCGCCTTGAGCAGGCGCACGGCCTCGTTGCAGGCGGCCCGGCGCTCGTTATACTCCGAGCTGCCCAGGTTGTGGTGGACGCCGCTGTTGCAGACGATCACGCGCACATCGGGCGGGATGGGCAGCGGGCGGTAGCTCAGGTCGCGGCAGTCGATCAGCAGGGCGTGGTCGGCGCGGCCGAGGGCCGAGATGAACTGGTCCATAATGCCGCACTGCACGCCGACGAAGCTGTTCTCGGCGCCCTGGGCGAGCAAGGCCAGCTCCTCGCCGAGCAGGTTGATGTTGTTGAGCAGCTGCACGGCGTAGCCGACGGCCACCTCCAGGGACGCCGAGGAGGAGAGCCCGCTGCCGAGGGGCACGTCGCTGCTGATCAGCAGATCGGCCCCGGTGATCGGCAGGTCGCGCGCGCGGATGCCCTTGACGATGCCGCGGACATAGTTGGCCCAGGGCATGGCCGAGCTGCGCTCGATGTGGCCGATGTCGAAGCTGTCCTCCTGGCTGAACTGGGCGGTGTAGGCGCGCACGGTGTGATCGGGGCGGCTGCGGGCGGCCACAAAGGTCTCGCGGTCGATGGCGATCGGGAAGACGAAGCCCTCGTTGTAGTCCGTGTGTTCGCCGATCAGGTTGACCCGGCCGGGGGCGCGGACGATCAGGCGCGGGCGGACGCCGAAGCGCGCGGTGAAGGCGTCACGAATAGCGTGGGGGTCTTGCATACTGGCTCCTCGACGGCGGCCTACCGTGTGCACTGTAGTCTACCACCATATCAGAGGTGATGTACAATAGCGCCCATGCGCACCCCTCGCCACTACCTCAGCGCCCTGGCCGGCTACGCCCTCGCGGCCCTGTTGGTGATGCTGCCCGTGCTCCCGCAGTTTGCCACGGCGATCCCCGGCGGCCTGGTGGCCTCGGTCGATGGCTGGCAGAATGTCTGGAATCTCTGGTGGGTGCGGCAGGCGGCTCTCGCTGGGCAGAATCCTTTCTTCAGCACGCTGATCTTCTACCCGCAGGGTGTGCCGCTGTACCTGCAGACGCTCGGGGTGAGCAACGGGGCGCTGGTGCTGCCGGTGACGCTGCTCTGGGGGCCGGAGGCGGCCTATAACGCGGCGGCGCTGCTGGCCCTGGCGCTGAGCGGGCTGGCGGGCTACGCCCTGGCCCTGGAGGTGAGCGGCAGCCCGCGTGCCGCCTTTCTGGCCGGGCTGATCTTCACCTGCTCGCCCTACCACCTCAGCCGGGTGTACGACGGCCAGCTGGAGCTGATCGGCCTGCAGTGGCCGACGCTCTACGCCCTGTTTCTGCTGCGGGCCCTGACGCGGCGCAGCCGCCGCGACGCGCTGATCGCCGGGGTCTTCCTCGCGCTCACCGGCTACACCAGCCTCTACTACCTGATCTTTATGGGCATGTTCAGCGTGGCGGCGGTGGCGCTGTGGGGTGGGGCGGCCCCCGCCCC
>JBAXES010000960.1:0-1592 GCA_037140315.1 Chloroflexales bacterium | reverse complement strand
GCCAGATCCTCGGCGTCGAGGTGGGCGTGCGAGATCACCAGGATCTTGTGCTTCACGTGGTCGAACACCAGGATGGTGTCCACAAACATCCACCAGCTGTCGGGCATGTCGTAGGCGCGAGACTCGGGCACCGGCAGGCGCTCGAAGTAGCGGGCCGACTCGTAGCTCAGGTAGCCCACCGCGCCGCCGACGAAGATCGGCAGGCCGGGTATACGTACCGGTCGGTATGCGCTCAGGTAGCTATCGAGCACCAGCAGCGGGTCTTCGTAGCGCAGGGTCTGCTTATAGCCGCCCTGGGTCGCCTGGGCCACCCCGTCGTGCATACGCAGGGTCTGGTAGGGGTCGCTGCCGATGAAAGAGTAGCGGCCCACATTCTGCCCGCCGGTCACGCTCTCCAGCAGGAACGAGGGTCCGGCCTGGGCCAGCTTGAGGTAGGCCGACACCGGCGTCTCTAGGTCGGCCAGGATCTCGCGGTAGAGCGGGCAGAGGTTGCCCTGCTCGCGCAGGGAGCGCATCTCTTCAAGCGTTGGGGCGTACATAGTCGTTTCGCTCCAATGTTGAATGTTGAATGTTGAATGTTGAATGGGTCGAGCATTCAGCACGTAACACTCAACATTCAGCATTCAACATTCAGCATTCGGTAAAACAAATCCCACCCGCTCCATCACCTGGAGCAGCTTCTGGTCAGCGACGGCGCGGGCCTGGGATGCGCCGATGGCCAGGATGCGGTCGAGCTCGGCGGGGTCGCCGATCAGCTGATCGAAGCGCTCGCGGATGGGGCGCAGGCCCTCGATCACCGCCTCGGCCACGTCGGCCTTCAGGGCCCCGTAGCCCTTGCCGGCGAAGTGAGACTCGATCGCCGCGCGGCTCTGGCCGGTGAACAGCTCGTAGATCTGGAGCAGGTTGTTCACCCCGGCGCGGGCCGGGTCGTCGCTGAAGCCGACGCTGCCGAGGGCGTCGGTGACGGCGCGCTTGATCACCCAGCGGATCTCGTCGGGGGTGTCGTTGACCCGGATGGCGTGGCCGCGGGTGAAGTCGCTCTTGCTCATCTTGGCGGCGGGGTCGTTCAGGGCCATGATCCGGGCGCCGCTCTCGCGGATCACCGGCTTGGGCACCACGAACGTCTCGCCGTAGAGGCCGTTGAAGCGCTGGGCGATGTCGCGGGTCAGCTCGACGTGCTGCTTCTGGTCGTCGCCCACGGGCACCTCGTCGGTGTCGTAGAGCAGGATGTCGACCGCCATCAGCACCGGGTAGTTGAGCAGGCCGGCCAGCACGCTCTCCTGCCGCTGGGCCTTCGACTTGTACTGGGTCATGCGCTCAAGCCAGCCCAGGGGGGTCATGCAGGTCAGCAGCCAGCAGGCCTCGGCGTGGGCGCGCACGTGGCTCTGCACGAAGAGCGTGGTCTGCTGCGGGTCGATCCCGGCGGCGATCAGCAGCGTGGCCAGCTCGCGGGTCTGCCGGCGCAGGTCGGCGGGCTCCTGCGGCACGGTGATCGCGTGCAGGTCGACGATGCAGATGAAGTTGGTCTTCTGGCCCTGGCCGGCGACCCACTGCTGGATCGCGCCCAGGTAGTTGCCGATATGCAGCATCCC
>JBAXES010000959.1:0-1597 GCA_037140315.1 Chloroflexales bacterium | reverse complement strand
GTGATCGGCATGTCGCCGCCGCGCCCACCACCCCCAGCGCCTTCTGGGAGCGCAGCTACCTGGGCCGGGCCGGCCTGAGGGGGCGCCGATGAGCGGATCGACGGCAATTGGGCTGGTCAGCAAAGCGTTGCAGGACTTGCTCAACGCCAAGCTGCTGATCCCTGACGTTAAGGCCACCCTGCTCTCGCCCGACGAGGTGGGCGGGGCGAGGTCCGCAAACTTGTTCCTCTACAAGGTGCAGGAGAACCCGCTGCTGAAGAATATGGACTGGCAGGCCCGGCCCGATAAGCCCGGCCAATTGATGCCGCCGCCGCTGTCGCTCAACCTGTTTTACCTGCTGACCGCCTACGCTGCCACCACGGATAGCCAGACCGGCGGCAGCACCGCCCACGCCATCCTCGGCGACGCGATGCGCGTGCTCTATGAGCACCCAATTATTCCCGCCGACTACCTCCCCGATGATCTCCAGAAAGCCAGGGAGCAGATCAAGGTCATGCTGGCCCCGATGGATATGGAGGAGCTCGGCCGGGTCTGGAGCACCTTCGGCAAGCCATTCCGCCCCTCGGCGCTCTACGAGGTCGCGGTGGTGCAGCTCGATATGAGCCCGGGCCGCGAGCGCCCGCTGGCGAAGCGCGTCGAGAAGATCGCGGTGCCGCAGATCGCCGCGCCCTTCGCCCCGCCGATCCTCGCCGGGGTCGCCCCGCTGCGCCTGGGGGCCGGCGCACAGCTCACCGTCAGCGGCGAGCACCTCGCCGGCTGGCGGGCGACGGTTCGCCTGATGGGCCAGCAGCTTCTGGAGACCGGCAAGCTTACGGAGGACACGTTCACGGTGACTGTGCCGGATACGCTGGCCCCTGGCCTCTACGACCTCCAGGTGGATATCGACACGCTCTGCCGGCAGACTTTCTTCTTCGAGGTGATCGCGTCATGAGCCAGGCCGCCACAGCTCCAGCGATCAGCCAGGCTGCCCCGGCCTACGCCGGGGGCTACGCGCAGCTCGCCGACGAGCTGGCCTGGCTCGACCTGCTGCTGCGGCTGCGGGTCGGCGAGCTGCGCCTGCGCGCCCAACTCTCCGGCCAGCAGCAGATCTATGTCGCCCACGCCGAGGCCGACGCCCTGCTCCAGCCCGCCGGCGGCCCCCCCGACACGCCCGATCTGGCCGAGCTGCGCGCCCAGCTGGCCGAGCTGCGGGCCTGGATCGAGGCCAGGGTTGCGGCCAGCCTGGAGCTGGGCACCGACCTGCCGCTGGCCCGGCTGGGCCGACTCTTCGGCCTGGCGCCCTTCGAGCTGGATGTTCTGCTGATCTGCCTGGCCCCCGAGCTGGAGCGCAAATACGACCGGCTCTACGCCTACCTACAGGACGACATCACCCGCAAGAAGCCCAGCGTGGATCTGGCCCTGACCCTGCTGTGCGACCTGCCGGCCCAGCGCTGGCAGGCGCGCGGCGCCTTCGCCGCCCAGGCCCCGCTCTTCCGCTACGGCCTGCTCCAGGCCAGCGACGACCCGCAGAGCCCCTCGGGCTCCAGCGACCTGGCGCGCTTCCTCAAGCTCGACCCACGCATCGCCGGGTTCCTGCTAGGCGACGACCGCATCGACG
>JBAXES010000958.1:0-1602 GCA_037140315.1 Chloroflexales bacterium | reverse complement strand
CGGCGGGCGCCGACGTGACCGGCATCGGCGCGGCGGCCCAGGCCGGCGACTGGGAGTCGCTGGACGAGCTGCTCGACCTCGGCCAGCAGATCATGATGCGCCTGCGCTACGCCGCCAAGCCAGTGGTCAGCGCGCCCTTCGGCCAGGTGCTCGGCGGCGGCGCCGAGCTGGCTATGCACAGCGACCAGACCGTGGCCGCAGCCGAGACCTACATCGGCCTGGTAGAGTTCGGCGTAGGGATCATCCCGGCCTGGGGCGGCTGCAAGGAGCTGAACGCCCGCGTGATCGGCGCGGCGGCCCGGGCCGGCGGCGACACGCTCAAGGCGTTCCAGCAGGTCTTCGAGACGATCGCCCTGGCCAAGGTGGCGACCAGCGCCCACGAGGCCCGCGAGGCCAGCTTCCTGCGCCCCGCCGATATGATCGCCTTCAACAGCGACCACCTGATCGGCGAGGCCAAGGCCGCCGCGCTCAGGCTGGCCCCCGGCTACGAGCCGCCGGCCCGCGCGCCGCGCTGCTACGCCCTCGGCCGCGACGGCCTGGCCGCCGCGCGGGTGGCGATCTACCAGATGGTCGAGTCCGGCTTCGCCACCCAGTACGAGGGATTCATCGCCGATAAGCTGGCCTACGTGCTCTGCGGCGGCGACCTGAGCAGCCCGCAGTGGGTCGATGAGCAGTACATCCTCGATCTGGAGCGCGCCGCCGTGATCGAGCTGGCCAAACAGCCCAAGACCCAGGAGCGGGCCATGCATCTGCTGAAGACCGGCAAGCCGCTGCGGAACTGATATGCCGTAAGGGCGCAGCAGCGTCGCGCTGCTGCGCCCCAACAACTATAGAGGAAATCTCATATGCACGAGGCAGTGATAGTTTCCGGCGTCCGCACCGCCGTCGGCAAGGCCCCCAAAGGCAGCCTGCGCACCGTCCGCCCGGACGAGCTGGCGGCCGCCGTGGTGCGTGAGGCCATCGCCCGCGCGCCCGGCCTCGACCCGCGCGAGGTTGAGGACCTGGTGCTAGGCTGTGCTATGCCCGAGGCCGAGCAGGGCCTAAACCTGGCCCGCGTTGCCGCCCAGCGCGCCGGCATGCCCGACAGCGTCTGCGGCGTCACCGTCAACCGCTTCTGCTCATCGGGCCTGCAGACGATCGCCATGGCCGCCCAGCAGATTATGACCGGGCAGTGCGAGGTGGTGGTCGCCGGCGGGGCCGAGAGCATGAGCATGGTGCCGATGACCGGCAACAAGTTCTCGCCCAACCCGCACCTGGCCCAGCACGACCCGGCCGTCTACCTGAGCATGGGGCTGACCGCCGAGAACGTGGCGAAGCGCCACAAGGTGAGCCGCGAGGACCAGGACGCCTTCGCCCTGCGCTCGCACCAGAACGCCCTGCGCGCCCAGCAGGAGGGCCGCTTCGCCACCGGGATCGTGCCGCTAGAGGTCGAGCTGGTCGAGCTGGGCGGCGACGGCAGGCCGCGCCGTCGCAGCTTCACCTTCGACACCGACGAGGGGCCGCGCGCCGACACCTCGGTCGAGGCGCTGGCCAAGCTGAGGCCGGCCTTCGCGGCCACCGGCAGCGTAACGGCGGGCAACAGCTCGCAGACCAGCGACGGTG
>JBAXES010000957.1:0-1602 GCA_037140315.1 Chloroflexales bacterium | reverse complement strand
CTGCACATCCTCGGGCAGCGAGGTGTTGCAGCCCTGGACATAGACCTCGCTGGTGGACCAGCCCTCGGGCTCCAGGAACAGCCCGTGGCGCTCTTTGTCGGCGAAGCGCACGATCTTATCCTCGATGCTCGGGCAGTAGCGCGGGCCGACGCCCTCGATCACCCCACTGAACAGCGGCGCGCGGTGCAGGTTGGCCCGGATGATGGCGTGGAACTCCGGCGTGGTGTGCACCAGGTAGCAGGGCAGCTGCGGGCGCCAGCCGTCGAGCCGGGCGTGGGGGTAGACAGCGGCCGGCGGGCCGCTGAATGTTGAATATTGAATGTTGAAGGTTGAATGGCCGAGCCTCTGCTGTGCGGGCAATTCAACCTTCAACATTCCTAATTCATCATTATCGTAGTAGTGGCCGAAGAAGAGCGGCGTATCGCTGCCGTGCTGGGCCTCGGCCTGGCTGAAGTCGATCGTGCGGGCGTGGATGCGCGGGGGCGTGCCGGTCTTCAGGCGCACCAGCGGGAAGCCGAGGGCGGCCAGGCCCTCGCCGAGGGCGATGGAGGGGGCCTCGCCGGCCCGCCCGGCGCCCCAGCTCGCCTCCCCGGTGATCGCCCGCCCGCGCAGGAAGGTGCCGGTGGTCAGGATGACGGCGCGGGCGCGGTAGCTGAAGCCGGTATGGGTGATAATGTTGAATGTTGAATGTTGAATGCTGAAGTGATCCTCTGCCTGATCTTGTTCGGCATTCAACATTCCTAATTCGACTTTCAACATTCGCGCCGGAGGCGCAATCCGCTCGACCATGGCCTGGCGGATGTCGAGGTTCGGCGTCTGCTCCAGGGTCGCTTTCATCAGCTGGGCGTACAGATGCTTATCGCACTGGGCGCGCAGGGACTGGACCGCCGGCCCTTTGCTCTCGTTCAGGGTGCGGATCTGGATGGCGGTGCGGTCAGTGACGCGGGCGATCAGGCCGCCGAGCGCGTCGATCTCGCGCACGAGGTGGCCCTTGGCCGGCCCCCCGATGCTCGGGTTACAGGGCATATGGGCGAGCTTGTCGAGGTCGATGGTGAGCAGCAGCGTGCGGCAGCCCATCAGGGCCGCCGCGTTGGCCGCCTCACAGCCGGCGTGGCCGGCGCCGATCACAATCACATCGTAGATAGTCTGCATATGGTGGTATAATCGGCTCGGTTGCTCAGACCTCGGGTTTTGTTAAACGACGGAGCGCCCCATTGCCCCAGATCCTGATCATTGATGACGATGTACTCTTGCTCGCCAGCCTAGGCCTCATGCTAGAAGATGCGGGCTTCAGCGTCGCCAAAAGCAGCGACCTGATCAATGCTGAGCGAGCCCACCTAGTGCATCGGCCCGACCTAGTGCTGCTTGAGGTTCGCAGCGAGCGTGAGCGAGGGTGGGATCTGCTGCCGCGGCTAGCTGCGAAAACCCCGGTGATCGTGCTGAGCGCCGCATCCCGCGAGGAAGATATGGTGCGCGGCTTTAGCGCCGGTGCCGTTGATTATATCGCAAAGCCCTACCGCAGCGCAGAGCTGATCGCGCGCGTGCGCGCCCGTATGACGATGCCCGTAGCGGCCCTCGTCCCCGATCTGCCCGAGCCGCCCC
>JBAXES010000956.1:0-1611 GCA_037140315.1 Chloroflexales bacterium | reverse complement strand
GGCCCACCTGGATGAACTGCCAGCCCTCGCCGTGGGTCATCGTGGCGTCGGTGACGCCCTGGAAGAGGTGGGCGCCCTCCTTCACATCCTGGTAGAACTCCAGCGGCTCGCCCTGCCAGATCTGGTCGATGCTGCTGCCCTTCACCCGCAGGTAGAGCCGGTTGAGCTGCTCCCACATCTCCGAGCTGATCAGCTCGCGCACCTGGCGGGCGTTCTCGCGGGCGGAGGCGATGCAGGAGACGATCGAGCCCTCGTTAGAGGTGTCGAAGGTGAGCATGCGCGCGATGGCGTAGGCGTCGCCCGACCCGCTCGGCGGCGGGTAGGCGCGCAGGGCGGCCAGCAGGCGCTCCCAGCGCGGCCCGACCGACTGCGGCGTCTGGTCCAGCATCAGGTTCAGCCCCACGGCGATCAGGCGCGCGGTGTGCTCGGCCCGCTCCAGGTAGCGGCTCATCCAGTACAGGCTGTCGGCGACACGAGATAGCATATATTCCACCCTGTAGGGGCGTAGGAGCGGGCCGCGCGGCGCGGCCCGCTCCTACGCCCCTACTCAAATAACACCCACGTATCCTTGCTGCCCCCGCCCTGCGAGGAGTTGACCACCAGGGATCCGCGGCGCAGGGCCACGCGGGTCAGCCCGCCGGGCACGATCGTCACCTGCTCGCCGTTGAGGATGTAGGGCCGCAGGTCGATATGGCGCGGCTCGACCTGCTCGTCCACGAAGCAGGGTGCCCGCGAGAGGCTGAGGGTGGGCTGGGCGATGTAGTTGCGCGGGTTGGCGATGATCAGGTCGCGGAAGGTGTCGCGCTGCTCGTGCGTGCTATGGGGGCCGATCAGCATGCCGTACCCGCCCGACTCGCCCACCGCCTTGACCACCAGGTCGTCCAGGTGCTCCAGCACGTAGGCCCGGTCGTCGGCCTTATCGCACAGGAAGGTCTCGACGTTCTGCAGGGCCGGCTCCTCGCCCAGGTAGTAGCGGATGATCGCCGGGACGTAGGCGTAGACGGCCTTATCGTCGGCGATGCCGGTGCCGACGGCGTTGGCCAGGGCCACGCTGCCCGAGCGGTAGGCGTTGAGCAGCCCGGGCACACCCAGGATCGAGTCGGGCCGGAAGGCCAGGGGGTCGATGAAGTCGTCGTCGATCCGGCGGTAGATCACGTCCACCCGGCGCAGCCCGGCGGTGGTGCGCATGTAGACGATGTTGTCGTGCACCAGCAGGTCGCGGCCCTCGACCAGCTCGATCCCCATGATCCGGGCCAGGAAGGTGTGCTCGAAGTAGGCCGAGTTATAGACCCCCGGCGTCAGCAGGACGATCGTCGGGTCGGGGCGGTGGGCGGGGGCCAGGGCGCGCAGGGTGGTGAGCAGGGCCTTGCCGTAGTCGTCGATCGGGCGCACGCCGTAGTTGGCGAAGAGCCGCGGGAAGGCCCGCTTCATCACCGAGCGGTTCGTGAGCATGTAGCTCACCCCGCTCGGCACGCGCAGGTTGTCCTCCAGCACGGCGAAGCTGCCGTCTGGAAGGCGCACCAGGTCGGTGCCCACCACGGTGATGTAGGCGTCACGCGGGACGTGGACGTTGCGCATCTCGCGGCGGTAGTGCTGGCAGGTGTAGATCAG
>JBAXES010000955.1:0-1611 GCA_037140315.1 Chloroflexales bacterium | reverse complement strand
CCCACACCCCCACGGTGCATGGTTAGGGCGCGCCCCCCCGGCCCGATGACGGTCTACCAGTGTGACTGGGGCGCGCCCTAACCATGCACCGTGAGGGTGTGGGAGCGCTTCGCCCTCCCACAAAAAAACGAGTTCTGTGCCGCCGCAGAACTCGTGCAGCATGTGCCTGCTGGGCACACATATGGAGGGTTTTAGGGCGGCAGCCCTAAGCTTGATGGCGCGGACGTCAGCCCTTCGCCTTTACGGCGATCTCCTCGCGGCGGCGGGCGATACGGCGCAGGTGCTCGCGGCGCACCACCAGCTTCCACCAGAGCTGGATGAGCTGCACACCGGTGCGCCAGAGCCGGGGGAAGTTGAAGAACTGGCTCTGGCCGTAGGTGCGGTGGTAGTGGTGGACCGGCACCTCGGCGAAGCGGAACCGGGCGTCCTGGAGCTTCTTCACCAGCTCCAGGCAGATCGTCCCGCTGTCGGACTCAAGGTCGATCACATCGAAGACCTCGCGCCGGATGAGCCGGAAGTCGCAGTCTACGTCGCGCAGCTGGAAGCTGAAGAGGAGCTTGACCAGGTGGTGGTAGACCCTGCCGATGATCTTGCGGTGCAGCGGGTCGCCGCGGTCGATCTTCCAGCCGTTGACGATGTCGATGTCGTCAGCGAGGGCGGGGATGAGCAGCTTGAGCTCGTGCGGGTCGTACTGGGCGTCGCCGTCGGTGTAGAAGATCAGGTCCTTGGTGGCCTTGGCGAAGCCGACGCGCAGGGCGCCGCCGTAGCCGAGGGCCTTGCGGTGGGTGAAGATGCGCAGGCGCTCGTAGTGGCTGGCGAGCGACTCGAGCACCTCGACGGTGTAGTCGGTGCTGCCGTTCTCCACCACGATCACCTCGTAGTCGTCGGTGATCTCCTCGAGCGCGCCGATAACGCTGACGATCATGCTCCCGATCGTGCCGGCGTCGTTGCAGGCCGGGAAGAATGCCGTGATGCTCGGCCGATCTGTCATGGGCCGTGTTCCTCTGCTGGTGCTCGCCGGGGGCGCGCGGCGCGCACCGGTGAGCGATTATAGCATAGGATTGGGCCGCCTGGCCCGAGAGAGTATGCTATGATAGGGGCTGCGCGCACCTGTGTGGTGAAGGAGCAATGATCGTGCTAGCCTGGCTGACCCTCGTAGTGATCGTCGTTGAGATCTGGTACGCCGTAGCCTATGGCGTGGCCTTCGCCCTGCTGCGCGAGCGTATGCTGCTGCTCCAGATCGCGCACTCCCTGCTGCTCCTTGTGGCGTTCAGCTACCTGATGATAATCGTCCGGGCCCAGTCTAGCTTTAACGCGTTTATCTTCGCGGCGCTGCTGATCGGCGCGATGCTGCTGCTGCTGTTCTGGCAGCGCTCCCCCGGCAATCTGCCGCGCTTCCTGCGCAGCTACCCGCACGGCACGATCGATGTGCTGCTCTTCCGCCGCCCGAAGGTGGCCGATCTGAAGCGGCGGGTGCGGACGAAATAGCATGACACGCGAAACCCTCATCGCCGCGCTCCGGTCGGTTGTCGCCCCGCCGTACGTGCTGCACCGGCCCGAGGAGCTGATGCTCTACGAGTACGACGGCTCGGCTCTCGACATGGCCCTGCC
>JBAXES010000954.1:0-1613 GCA_037140315.1 Chloroflexales bacterium | reverse complement strand
CATGCCGAGCGCAGCGAGGCATCTTCCAGGCTCGTGGATGGGAAGACCCCTCGCTCCGCTCGGGGTGACAGGTCTTACCGGTTTCTCCCGGCACCATTGGCCCGCCGACCATCAGATACTCGGGGTGACATGTGCCAGCAGTATCAAGCAGGGTGCCAATGGGCGACCCTCACCCTACAAAATACCAGTGCGAGAACATAATCGCGAAGTAGGCCGTGAGCGGGAGGAACACCCCCAGCACCAGCCGGTCGACCCAGCCTCGGCGGCCCCAGACAGCCAGGAGCAGGAAGCAGGGGATCAGCATCAGGACGTAGCGCGCCATGCTACCGATCGAGCCGGTGCTCAGCGGGGCGTAGAAGGTGAGCAGGGTGTAGACGGCGTAGGCCGGGCGGAGCTTGAAAGCGACCATCAGCACCAGCGGGGCGAAGCCGAGGGTCGCCAGCAGGTTCAGCAGCGTCAGGGTGTTGATCTGGCCGGCCCAGATGTTGTCGCCCAGGCTCAGGTTCGTCGTGATGTTCGACAGAATATTCAAGATGCTGCCCGCCCCGGTCGAGCGGCCCCAGCTGGCCTGGGCGTGGATGAAGCCCAGCGGGTCGCCGAAGGTCAGCTGGAGGAAGACCATGTAGGCGACCAGGCCGATCGGGACATAGCAGGAGGCCAGCAGGCCCGGCCAGCTGGCGAGCACAACCCGGGCCTGCCGGCCCAGGTGATCGCGCCACAGCCGCACGGTGGCGGCGGGGGTGGGGCCGAGCAGCCGCTCGGGGCGCAGGCGCAGGCCCTGCTGGCTCAGGCCCTCAAGGGCGATCACGGCGGCCAGCAGCACGCCGGTGTTGCGGGTTGCGGCGGCGAGCGCGCCGGCCGCCGCCGCCCACTCCCACATGCGTCGGCCCGAGAAGTAGAAGGTGGCGCAGACCAGGGCGATGAACAGGCTCTCGGTGTACATCGCCGCGCAGAAGATCGTCGAGGGCGCGGCGGCCAGGTAGAAGATCGCCCGCGCGGCCGTCTCACCATCGTACTCGCGGCGGGCCAGCCCGTAGAGGAAGCCGAGGGCGGCCAGAAACGCCAGCTGCGAGACGACCACGCCGGCCACAAAGATATCCCCGGTCAGCGCGGCGACGCCCTTGACCAGCAGCGGGTAGAGCGGGAAGAAGGTTACCGTGCCCTGTGCGCCGGTCTGCGCGTCGCCCAGCGCGTAGCCGTGCTCGATGATGCCAACATACCACCAGCTATCGTGGCGGATCAGGCCATCGATAACAATGTTATCGGGGCTGGCATAGCCGAAGGTGCCGCTCGGCATCGGGATGGCCGCCGACGAGAGGAAGATCACCAGCAGCAGCAGCAGCCGGGTGGTCAGGAAGATCGCCAGCACCACGCCGACGGCGCGCAGGTCGAAGCCGCGCAGGAGGCCAGCCAGCTGCGCGCGTCGGCCGCCGCCAGCGGAGAGCGAGCGATCAGAGCTGCGCATTGCTACTGCCCCCCCCGGCCCAGCTGCTCGGCGCGCGGGTTGGCGGCCATCCCATCGTGCCAGATCGCGTACGCCGCGCTGTTGGCGGCGTCGGCGGCGCGGCAGCTGATCACCAGCTGGTGGTAGTCGCGGGTCGTAAAGTTATAGT
>JBAXES010000953.1:0-1615 GCA_037140315.1 Chloroflexales bacterium | reverse complement strand
GGGCTGTGGGTCGACGTCGGGGCCGTCGCGGCCGGCCTGGGCCGTGGGCGGGGCCAGCCAGCGCCAGATCGGGAAGGTGAAGCCCTGGTAGTTCATTGTCGCGTCGAGCTCGTCGCCCTGGAGGTGGGGCGTGCCGTCGAAGAAGTGCTCGCCGAGCAGGTAGGAGTCAGGCCGCTCGGCCTTCACCGCGCGGCGGATGCCGCGGCCGATCTTGTGGCCGAGGTTCAGCGGCCCCTGGCGACCGAGCATGTTGGCCACGTCGATCCGCCAGGCGTCGATCCGATAGGGCGGGCGCAGCCAGCGGCGCATGATCGCCTCCGGGCCGGCGTACATTAGCTCGCGCAGCCGCTGGCTGCGGTAGTCGAGCTTGGGCAGGGTGGCGATGCCTAGCCAGGACTCGTACTCGCCGGGGTGCTTGCGGAAGGTGAAGAACTCGGCCGTGGGCGCGTGTGGGTCGGCCTGGGCCGCGGTGAACCAGGCGTGGGTGGCCCCGCAGTGGTTCGGTACGATGTCGAGCATTAGGCGCATATCGCGGGCGTCGAGGGCCGCGCGCAGGTCGGCCAGGGCTGCGGCGCCGCCGAGGTGCGGGTCGACGCTGGCGTAGTCCTCGACATCGTACTTGTGGTTGCTGGGCGCGGTGAAGATCGGGTTGAGATAGATCGCCGAGACGCCCAGGTCCTCCAGGTAGCCGAGTCTCTGGGCCACGCCCTGGAGATCCCCGCCGAAGAACTCGACCGAGCCGTACTCCTTGCGCGGCAGGGCGCCCCAGGGCCGGGCGATCACCGCGCGGCCCTGGGCGGCGTACTCGCCGTCACGCACATTGTTCGTCGGGTCGCCATCGGCGAAGCGGTCGGGGAAGATCTGGTAGAACACTGCGTCGCGCAGCCAGGCCGGGGCGTGGTAGTCGGCCAGGAGCTTGAAGTCGTTGGCGTCGGTGGGGTAGTGGCCACAGACGTCGGCGGCGCTATACCAATACACGCCCGCATCTGTGCGCAGCAGGAAGCGGTAGCCGGTGCGCAGCATGCGCACCGGCAGGTCAGCCTGCCACCAGCGGCAGACCGAGTCGGCCTCGGCGGGGGCCATAGACACCAGGGACTGCTCGCCGTCGGGGCAGGTGCGCAGGAGCACAGACGTGATCGGCGCGCCCACATCGGCGCGGATGCGGATGACGGCGCGGTCGCCGAGGTGCGGCCCGGATGCGCGGACGTAGGTCGGCGAGCCGTCGTGGTGGATGGAGGAGAGCCAGGCATGCATAGGATGACACCGTAGGGGCGCAGCAGCGCGCGCACTGCGCGCGCTGCTGTGCCCCTACTCTAGCGCCGCCGCCGCCGCGGCGATCCGGGCCAGCGAGCGCTCGCGCCCGAGGGCGGCCAGGGTGTCGAAGAGCGGCGGGGCGACTGTGCGTCCGCTGACTGCCACGCGGATGGTGCCGAAGAGCTGCCCCGGCTTGACGCTTATGCTCTCGACGAGGGCGCGCAGCTGCCCCTCAAGCTCGCCCGCCGTCCATTCCTCGGTGCTGTTCAGGGCGGCGTGGGCGGCCCGCAGGGCATCGGCGGTGCGTGCGGCGTCCATCTGCTTCTGGACGAGCAGCTTCGGCTCGTAGGTGGGCACATCC
>JBAXES010000952.1:0-1619 GCA_037140315.1 Chloroflexales bacterium | reverse complement strand
GCGGTGTTCGCGGCGCGCAGGGCCAGCAGCAGGCTGCGCTCGGGGTCGATCTCGATCTGGGTGCGGGCGGCGGCGGCCAGCTCGCGGGTCCGGCTGACGCGGGCGCTGCTCTCGGCGGTGGCCTGCTGGGCCCGGGCCAGCTGGGCGTTGGCGACGGCGATGCCGCGCTGCTGGTCGGCCTCAGCGCGCCGGGCCTCGGCCTGGCCGTAGAAGCCGACGGCGGTGAGGGCCGCGAGCACGGCGAGCACGGCGGCGATCGAGGCGCCGACGGCCAGGTTGCGGATGCGTCGGGCCGCGCGGGCGCGCTCCTCGGCGCGGGCGCGCTCCGCGCGGCAGCTGTCGAGGAAGAGCCGCTCATCGGCGGTGAGCCCGTCGGCGTTGGCCGCCGCCCACGCCTCGGCCGCGGCCAGCTCGGCATCGCGGAAGAGCAGGCTGGCGAGCTGGCCCTGGGCGGCCCAGACCTCGGCCTGGCGCTGGAGCGGGCTGAGGTTCGCCGCGAACCAGCGCCGGTTGCTGGCCCGCACCGGCGCGATCAGCCGGTCGTGGGCCAGCTCTAGCCAGGTGACGCCGCGGCGGCGCTCCTCGCGCACCAGGTAGGCGTCGGTCAGGCCAGCGACGGTCGCCTCGCTCAGGCCGAAGGCCGCCTCGTTGCCCTGGAGCACCTGGCTGCGGAAGCCCTGGCGGGTGATCAGCTCCGTGTCGATCCACGCGCGCACCGACCGCTCGCCCGCCTGGCCGGCGGCGGCGGCGGCCTTCTGCACGCCGCTCTCGTAGTACTCCCCCAGGGCGTCGTCGATGCTGCCGATCGCGCGCACATCCTCGGCGCTGATCGCCTGGCCGGCCACCGCGGCGGCGGCCGGGAAGCGGCGCTCCCAGAGCCGGTAGCAGACCACCTGGAGCTGCACGGGTTCGACGCTGATCCCGGCGCGCTCGACCGGACGGCCCCCGGCGTCCTGCACCACGATCTTAGCCAGGTTGCCGGCCAGGGCCTCGGCCGCCGCCGCATCGAACGCAACCCCGCGCGTGCGGGCCGGCCCGCAGATCGCGTCGCGGGCGGCCTCGACGCCGAGCAGATCCAGGCGAAACGTGTTGGCGAGGCGGGTCGGCACCAGGCCGATGTAGGGTTCCAGGGCGGCCACATACTCCTCGCGGATGGCGAAGAGCGCCCAGATCCAGGGGTTGGCCAGGGCGTCGCCGAGCTGCGTGAAGAAGGCCAGGCGGGCCGGCTCATCGGTCGGGTCGAGGGAGAGCACCTCCTCGAACTGGTCGAAGATCAGCACCTGGCCGTTCGCCGCGTCGGCGCCCGCGCGCTGGGCGAGGTAGGCCTCCAGGGTCAGGCCGGCCAGCTCCTGCGGGGCGAGCTGCTCGGCGGCGGGGCGGGCGTCCTCCAGGCTCTGCATCACGCTGAGCAGGTAGCGGTTGGCCCCGGGCAGCGGCGCGGGGGCCCCGACGCGGATGGTCGGGCGCACGGCGAAGCGCCGCTGCTCGAGCCTGGGGATGAGCGCCGCCTGGATGAGCGAGGTCTTCCCGGCCCCCGAGGGCGAGTTCAGCAGCACGATCCGCGCGCCGACCAGCAGGCCCAGCAGATCGCGGGCCTCGCGCGCCCGGCCATAGATGGT
>JBAXES010000951.1:0-1619 GCA_037140315.1 Chloroflexales bacterium | reverse complement strand
GCCTGAGACCCGCTCAGCAGATCGTGGATCTTGTTCCACTCCAGCTGGAATGCCACCAGCATCGGGATGATGTCGTCGAGATCCGACGGGCTGGCCACCAGGGCCGCCAGGGTCTCTCTGCCGTCGAAGAACAGCTTGCGCCGCCGGCCGGGGGCGCTCACCGGCTGCCAGTCCGTCACCGCGCCGTAGCCCTGGCGGGCGAAGACCTCGTGAGACTGGCCGAGCAGCACGAGGCGCACATGGTCGACGCAGGCCGGCAGGCGCAGCGAGGTGTAGGTGAGTGCCGAGAGGTCGGGCCTAGCGTCGCGGGCACCGTGGTGCAGGCTGGGCTCGCAGGATGCGTACGGCTCGATCAGCGCCTGGATCTGGATCTCGCCGGTGCTGCGCAGCAGCGAGTGGTACGTGCGGTGGAAGAGGTCGAGCGGGGCGCGCACGGCGCGGTCTTCGATATGCATCAGCTACCTCGCTGTAGGTGCGGGGCGGCGCGGCCCCGATCATCGCTACTGTAGCACAGTGGCGGCAACCTGCGCCACGGCGCGGTCGTACTGGCTGCCGAGGGCCTGGGGGCTGGTGACCTGGAGCGAGAGATCCTCGAGCAGCCCGTCGGCGATATCGTAGATCAGGCCGTGGACGGCGAACGTCTGGCCCTGTATCCAGGCCCGCTGCACCATTGTGGTCTGGCAGACGTTGACAACCTGCTCGATCACATTCAGCGCGCAGAGCGCGTGGAGCTGCGCGGCCTCGCCCGGGCAGGCGTCGATGATCGCCGCATGTTTGTTGCGCACATCCTGCACGTGGCGCAGCCAGTTGTCGACCAGGCCGATGCTAGTGTTGCACAGGGCGGCGTGGACACCGCTACAGCCATAGTGGCCGCAGACGATGATATGGCGCACCTTGAGCACGACCACCGCGTAGTGCAGCACCGACAGGCAGTTCAGGTCGGAGTGGACGACGACGTTGGCGACATTCCGGTGGACGAACATGTCTCCGGGCAGCAGGCCGACGAGCTGGCTAGAGGGCACGCGGCTGTCGGAGCAGCCGATCCAGAGGTAGGCGGGGCGCTGGCGGTTGACGAGCCGCTGGAAGAACTCGGGGTCTTTTGCGGTCATCGCGGCGGCCCACGCGCGATTGTTGGCCAGGAGCTGAGTCAGATCATCATCCATAATAAAGATTATGTTGGCAGTTACTGTGATGGGGTCTACCAGCTTAGCTGGTAGACCCCATCGCAGTAATGCTGGTCTTCTGGCGACAGCCCTACCCTACCTATTCGTGGGTGGCGCCCCAGTTCTCGGGGGTGCGCCAGAGGCTGGAGAGGATCAGGTCGCGGAGGTTAACCAGCTCTTTGGGAAGCCGGTCGTAGAGCTTGATGAACAGCTCCTCGTGGAGCAGCACTTCCTGCTGCCACGCCTTCACGTCGATGCTCATGATCTTATTGAACTGCTCCTTGGAGAAGCTCATCCCGCGCCAGTCGAGGTGCTCGTAGTTGGGGATCCAGCCGATCGGGCTCTCGACGCTGAAGGCCTCGCCGTGCGAGCGCTGCACGATCCACTTGAGCACGCGCATGTTATCGCCGAAGCCGGGCCAGGCGAACTTGCCGTTCTCATCCTTGCGGAACCAGT
>JBAXES010000950.1:0-1622 GCA_037140315.1 Chloroflexales bacterium | reverse complement strand
GCTCGGGGTAGTCCATGTCGGGCTCGTCGTCGCGCTCGCGGGCAAGATCGAGCAGGGCGGCGAGGCGCTCGGCGGCGGGGCTGGGGCGCGGGGTTTCGGTGGTCATAGTCGGCTCCTTGTGTCGCGGCGGTTCTGGCCGAGGAGCACCAGCCAGGCAAGGCCGGGGGCAAGACTTGTCGCCGTCGCGGCGATTCATCTTGCGCCTGGCCGCCGGCTGGTACACTGGCCACAAACCGCCGCCCTGAGGAGCTGACGCCACCCACCCGCGCCTGGCCCGCCATCTGCCTGACGCCGCCCTGCCTGACGTCGTAGCGCACGCGGCCCGGCCAGGCACCCTGTACGACATGCCTGCTGGGTGCCCCGCTCGCGTGGAGCGCGCAGCGATCATCCGGCTGCTGCTGTCATCGCTCGGCCTCCGCAGGGCGGAGCCATCCCACCATGCTGCCGCAGGCTCCCGCCCAGCGTGACGGCCACGCCGGAGCGGGGGCGAGGGAGAGCGGAAAGCGGAAAGCGGAAAGCAGAAAAGGTAGATCGCCCCCACGCTGCCGCAGGCTCTCGCCCAGCGCGAGGCATTGCCCGAGCGGGGGCGCTGAATGCTCCGGGGCGCCGCGCACCACGATCCCATACGACGAGACGGCCCACGGCGTTCGCCATGAGCCGTCTCGAAGACACCGCCTGCTACGCGGCGCGGGGGCGCGCCGGGCGGGGCGCGGCGTCACGGTAGAGGTAGCGGAGCCCCCGCCGGCTGCGGAGGGTGTCGGTCGTATCGAGCCAGCGCCGATCCTCGGCGTAGCGCCGCCCCCGGCGCGGGGTCTGGAGCGCCGCCGCGACCTCGGCGTGATCGGCGTCCAGCGCCTGCTGGTGCGCGCGGTCGCGGGTGTGCTGCTCATTGAGCCACTGCTCGCGCTGCCGCTCGCGGTTGCGCCGGGCGACCTCCGCCAGATCGAGCTCCTGCTTGCGGGCGTAGGCGAAGAGCTCGGCCACGCTGCCCAGGGCGGGCGGGTACTTCGTGCGCCGCCGGGTGTCGCCATACCACCAGAGCTTGGCGTCGAACTCGGCCTCGATCTGGTCGAGGAGAATCTCCAGCCCGAGGTCGTCGCGCTCGGCCAGGTCGGCCCAGCTCGGCTGCGGCTCTACGTCGAAGCGGTCATCATCGCGGAACGTGTCTGGCTCGTCCCACCAGGCCGGCGCGGGGCGTGACCAGGCGGCCTGCTGCGCGAAGAAGCGACAGTAACCACGCTGGTCGCGGTGGGGCGGCGCCGACCGGTAGCCGGTCGCGTTCGCGTGATCGGGGCTGACCACCGCGATCACCGCGACGCCAGTGATCGTCCGGCCGGCGTGATCGATGGAGACCAGGCGGATGTTCCGGCGGGGCAGGATGTCGCTGCCAGTGCGGGCGAGCAGGTCATAGAAGCGATAGGCCGGCGCGAAGCCCGAGAAGAGCACGTAGGCCAGGCGACAGCGCGCGCTGACCATGCCCTCGGGCACGCGGCTGCCGGTCACGCTGCGCCAGTGGATACCGATGCAGAAGCCGATCTGCGTCACGGCCAGGTCACCAAGCTCATCGAGGGTCCGTCGGACGTTCATGTGGGGCCTCCTCGTATAGTAAGTGCGTGGGGCGG
>JBAXES010000949.1:0-1630 GCA_037140315.1 Chloroflexales bacterium | reverse complement strand
GGCCGCTTTCCATTCCCGGAGGAACGACCGTGATCATCATCGAGCACAACGACCTGGGCCGCCAGCACACGCGCGGCCTGATCTCCTCCCGCGAGTTCGCCCGCGAGCTGTGGCGCGAGCTCTGCCAGCAGATGCCCTACCTGGCGGGGCTTGAGCCCACCGATGTTCTGGCCGACGTGGCGGACCTGCCCCGCGAGGTGGCCGAGGCGTACCACTACGTCACCCAGCGCGAGCTGGCCGAGATGCTGCTCGCCGAGGGCGACTTCGGCCCCGACGAGCAGCATCTCGGCCCGCTCCGGCCCGGCCTGGCCCTGCTGCTCTACCGGGTCGCCGACGATGGCCAGCCCTCCTACGCTGGGCGCATCGTCGGCGTGGGCGGCCGCACCATCGACGGGCCGGGGCTCTTCGCCGGCCCCTGGTTCACCCGCCGGCCGCACACCCTGATCGCCCTGGCCCTCGATGACGCCGCAGGCCTGGACGCGATTGAGGCGGCTGACCGAAGCCGCCCGACCGCGCCGGCCACCCCGGCGGCTGGCCTCCCCTGGATCCCTGGAAAGGCATAGCCCGATGCACGCCACCTGCACTATCCACCTTGACCACAGCGACCTGAGTCTGCTGCTGGACCTGCGCGAGATCACCGCCCTGGACTACGCCATGCAGCTGCTCGACCGCGTCCGGCGTGAGCTACCGGTGCTCGCGCCCCTGAGCGACGCTGCCGTGCTGAGCCTGTTCGACCGGCTGCCGCCCGAGGTGCTCGCCGCCAACCCCTCCGAGCCCGCCGCCTAGGGGCTGACCGCCAAAACCTATCACGCCAACCTGCGGCCAGGGCAGATGCCCTGGCCGCTTTGCGTCCCCGGAGGAGCCGCCGATGCCTGAGATCGTCCTGGGGTATGCGCCGTGCGTCTCGTGCGGCATCCCCTTCTTCTTCAGCCCGGAGCGCGTCCCGTCGCTCCGGGTCAACGCCGAGGGCCAGCCCGACCCCGCCGGCACCCGCCAGCCGGTCTGCCGCACCTGCTGGGAGCGCCGGCAGGCGCACCGCCGACAGAACGACCTGCCCGAGGAGCACCTGCTGCCGGGGGCCTACGACGGCATCAGCGAGGAGTGGGACCGCGATGAGCCCTGAGCCGCGCGTGATCTCCATCAGCCGCCGCACCGACATCCCGGCGCTGCACACCGGCTGGCTGGCCGACCGCATCGCGGCCGGCTGGGTGGCCTACGCCAACCCGTTCAACCGCCGCCCGGTCTTCGTGAGCCTGGCGCCCGAGGCGGTGCGGGCTATGGTCTTCTGGACCCGCAACCCCCACCCGCTGCTGGGGCTGCTGCCCCTCATCGATGAGCGCTACGGTCGCCGCCACGAGCTGCACCTCACCATCACCGGGATGGATCGCCGCTTCGAGACGCACGGCCCATCGGTGGCCGCCGCCATCGCCGGGGCCGCAGCCCTCGCCAACCGCTACGGCCCGGACTACGTCCGGTGGCGGTTCGACCCGGTGATCGTGACCCAGCACACCCCCGCCGACGAGGTGCTGGGCCGCTTCGGCGGGCTGTGTGCGCGGCTGGCCGGGCTGACCCGCACCTGCTCGGTCAGCTTCCTGGACGCCTACCGGGGGGCCAGCGGCCACCTCGATAG
>JBAXES010000948.1:0-1640 GCA_037140315.1 Chloroflexales bacterium | reverse complement strand
GGGGCTCATCCAGGTCTTCCTCCAGGCGGCCGGCATCCCCGCGCCCTCCGACGACCAGCGCGAGATCATCGCCGACTACCTCGACGGCCTGGCCCGCCGCTGCGACCAGCTGCGCCTGCGAGGCGTGGTGGACTGGGAGCGCAAGCGCGGCAAGGCCCCCGACTTCACCCTCAGCCAGGTCTACATCACCCTCGCTGCGGATGCCTGGGTGACGATCCGCGAGAGCCCGGATCCGAAGACATTCGACCCCGAGCTGAACGTCGGCAAGCCCGACGATGTGCTGCCCCAGGACGCGCGCCGCTGTGTGGCCGAGGCAGTCGGCGATGCGCGCCGCTCCCGCAGTCAGCGCGACCGGCCCGATGATCTGGCGCAGGCTTCCGCACAGCTCCAGCGCCCGCTGTTGCTCACCGAGGCCCTGAGCCAGCGGCGTCGGCTGGTGCTGCTCGGCGGGCCGGGCAGCGGCAAGAGCACCTTCCTGCGCTACCTCGCCGTAGCCCTCGCCCGTGCGCGCGATGCGGCCCCGGATCTACCCGGCTGGTCGGCGGGGCCGCTGCTGCCGGTCTACGCCTCGCTGGGCGCGTTCGCCGCCTGGCTCCAGCGCCAGCCCGCGCCCGCCTGCGACGCCAGCGCGCTCTGGCGCTACCTATTGGCGATCAGTGAGCACGAGACCCTTGCCGGGCTGGGCGATGCGCTGCGCAAGGCGTTCCGCCGTGGTCGGCTGCTGCTGCTCCTCGATGGCCTCGACGAGGTGGCCGACCCGGCCCTGCGCGCCCAGGTGGCGGCAGCGGTCGCCACGCTGGCCGACCGCCACGAGTCCTTTGTCGTCGTGACCTGCCGGTCGCGCTCGTTCGACGGCGCGGTCGCCGCGCCGCTGGCAGGCTGGGACGACCCGGTGACGCTCGCGCCGTTCAGCCTCGGCCAGATCCGCCACTTCGTGCGCGGCTGGTACGTCGGCAGCGCCCTGCGCGGCGCGTTCACCCCGCAGGAAGCGACGGGCCGCGCTGAGGCGCTGATTGAGCGGATCACCGCCCTGCCGACCCTGCGCGACCTGGGGAAAACCCCGCTGCTGCTGACGATCATCACCATCCTGCACTACTACGAGGGCAAGCTGCCCGAAGATCGCGCCGACCTGTACGAGGATATGGTGCAGCTGCTGCTGACCCGCTGGACGCAGCAGCGCCGCGAGGCCGGCGCGCCCCTGAGCCTGCTGGAGCGCCTGGCCATCCCTGGCCTGAAGGAGACCCAGCTGCGGCAGACGCTGGCCGGGCTGGCCTACCGCGCCCATCAAGGCGAGCGCTCAGCCGATGGGCGCGGGCTGCTAGAGCAGAGCGCCGTGCGTGACACCTTCACCCAGCTCTTTCAGGAGTTCGGCCTGGCACCGGGGCGGGCCTACGAGCAGGCGCTGGTGGTGCTGGACTATCTGGAAGATGAGAGCGGGCTGCTGCTGCACGAGGGTGGCGAGCGCTACGCCTTCCCGCACCTGACCTACGAGGAGTATCTGGCGGGCACGCACCTGATCGCGCAGGACTCGGCGGTGCGCCCGCTGGCCTTCCAGCAGTTGGCCTACGACCACTGGCGGCACGACCCGACCCGCTGGCGCGAGGTGATCCTGCTGGCCCTCGGCCACGCCGTGCGTATCC
>JBAXES010000947.1:0-1641 GCA_037140315.1 Chloroflexales bacterium | reverse complement strand
GCTACACCGTCCGGGGCTGATGGCGCTTCGCGCCGACGCGCAGCGTTATCGGTCGGGTTGCCAGGTTCGACCGCACACGTCCTCCTGATCCACGTCCGCTTACGCCGGGCGCTCGGGCGCGTAGCGCATGAGCACCACCCCCGAGGGGATGGGGCGCGCCTCGACGAGACGGAGGTTTACCCGCAAGCCGTCAGGAAAGATCTTCTTCCCGCCGCCGAGCACAACGGGGTAGACCAGCAGGTGGTACTCGTCGACCAGATCGTGCGGGATGAGAGTCTGTACCAGCACGCTGCTGCCGTCGATCAGGATGTGCTTGCCCGACTGGGCCTTCAGGTCGCGCACGGCCGCCACCACGTTGTCGCGGATCAGGGTCGAGTTGCGCCAGGCGGACGTGCTGGTCAACGTCGTCGAGACCACGTACTTGGGCATGGCGTTCATCAGATCGCCGAAGGGGTTGCCGGCCTCCATCGGCTCGAAGGCGGCACCATGACCCTGCCAGGTCTTCCGCCCAAGCAGGAAGGCGTCGCACTCGCCCATCGTCGCGCCGAAGTGCGCGCCGATCTCGTCGTGCCAGTAGGGCCAGGTCCACCCGCCGTGGGCGAAGCCCCCATCACGATCTTCGTCGGCCCCGCCCGGTGCCTGCATCACCCCATCCAACGACACAAACTCAGACACGATGATCTTGCGCATCCCGACCTCCTCTGTGGGGTGACGCTCTCTGCGCCACCGTGCTGCCCCGCGTGCCGCGTCACGCGGCCGCCCGCCCAGCGCCCGCCGGTCGCAGGATTCACCGCCATGACCAGCAGGGCGTGGGGCGGGTCGGCGGCCACACGGGGTTGCGACGGGTGGGCGTGATCTCAGTATAGCACATCCGGGCTATGTGTTCCCTCCCTGCCGCGCTGGTGGTCGATGTGACCTCTTGACAAACTAATACTATTAGTCTATAGTCTAGTCATATTAGTTTTACCCCGGAGGCTCTCGATGCGGATCACCACCCACGGCGCGTACCTGACCCAGCTCACGCGCTTCCCGCGCGTCTTCCCGGTCAACTGCTACCTCGTCCGCGAGGACGACGGCCTGACCCTGATCGATACCGGCATCCCCGGCAGCGCGCCCGCCATTCTCGCTGCCGCCCAGGGGCTCGGCCAGCCCATCCGGCGCATCGTGCTCACCCACGCCCATAGCGACCACCTGGGCTCGCTCGACGCGCTGCACCAGCTGCTGCCGGCGGTCGCGGTGCTGATCTCCGCCCGCGACGCGCGCTTTCTGGCCGGAGATAGGCACCTCGACCCCGACGAGCCCCAGGCTCCGCTGCGCGGCGGCTACCAGACCACGGCCACCCGGCCGACGGAGACGCTGAGCGACGGCGACCGGGTCGGCTCGCTGCGGGTCATCGCCGCGCCGGGCCACACCCCCGGCCACCTGGCCCTGCTCGACACCCGCGACGGCTCGCTGATCGCTGGCGACGCCTTCCAGACCCGCGCCGGGCTGGCGGTGGCCGGCACGCTCCGCCCGCTCTTCCCCTTCCCGGCCCTGGCGACGTGGCACCGCCCCACGGCCCTGGCGAGCGCCCGCCGCCTGCGCGCGCTGGCGCCGACCCGCCTCGCCGTCGGCCATGGGGAGGTGTGGGAGCAGCCGCTC
>JBAXES010000946.1:0-1643 GCA_037140315.1 Chloroflexales bacterium | reverse complement strand
CTCCTTATCAGCTCGCGCCTGGGGCGCGGCTGGTCTGGTTTCGGCCGGCGCGCTTGGCCGCGTAGAGCTGGCCGTCCGCGCGGGCGATCAGATCGTCGAGCAACGCGCTGCCGTCGCCCGCAGTGATACCGATGCTGATTGTCACCTGCAGCTTCGGGTGGATGCTGGCCCAGTTGTGTCGCTCGACCGTCGCGCGCAGGCGCTCGCAGGTGATGTAGGCATCGTCGATATGGGTCTCGGGCAGGAGCACGGAGAACTCCTCGCCGCCGTAGCGGGCGGCGATGTCGATGATCCGTATCCCCTGGCTGATGATCTCGGCCAGCCGCTTGAGCACCAGGTCGCCGATCTGGTGGCTCAGCTCATCGTTGATGCGCTTGAAGTGGTCGACATCGATCATGGCGGCGCAGATATCGCTCTGGTGGCGCTGGGCGTGGAGCAACTGCAGCTTGCCCTCCTCGATCAGGTGGCGCCGGTTGTAGAGTCCGGTGAGCGGGTCGCGCAGGCTTATCTCGCGTAGGGCGGCCTGGAGCTGCTCAAGCTCCTGAATGTAGTGCTGGAGCTCGGCGTTGCGCTGCCGCTCGATCTCGGCGGCGCGCCGGGCGGCCTCGGTCTGGTGGATGACACCGAGGGTGCGCACCTTCTGCTCGTTGGTCTCGTTGAAGGTGCTCTCTTGGGCGGCGGCGTAGGCCTTGTAGTGGGCGAGGGCGGCGCGGTAGTCGCCCATCTGCTCGTTACACTCGGCGAGGGCGGCGTGGCAGTGCGTGAGCAGCGCCTTGTGGCCCGATGGGCCGATCTGCGCGAGGGTGGCCTGGATCTGGGCTATGGCCTCGGCGTAGTCGCCGACGGCGATCAGGTGGCGGCTGCGGCAGAACTGCACCAGCGGCAGCAGCTCGGCGGAGGGATCGACTGGGCACCCATAGTGGTTGGGCGAGTGTGTTATGATACCTCCATGGTATCATAAATAGCGCAAGCGACTCCTGATGAGGAGAGGAGCCGGGCGATGGCCAAGATCTTGCTGGTCGAAGATAACGAGATGAACCGCGATATGCTGTCGCGGCGGCTACAGCGCAAGGGCTACGACGTGGTGATCGCGACGGACGGCGAGCAGGGGGTGGCGATGGCGCGCTCCGAGCTCCCCGACCTGATCCTCATGGACATGAGTTTGCCGATCATGGATGGCTGGGAGGCCACCCGCGCGATCAAGGCCACCCGCGCGATCGCCGCCGTGCCGGTGATCGCCCTCACCGCCCACGCTATGGCCGGCGACCAGGAGCGGTGCTTTGCCGCCGGCTGCGACGACTACGACACGAAGCCGGTCGACCTGCCCCGCCTGATCGCCAAGATCGAGGCGCTGATCCAGCGGTAGCCCGCCCGTCGCGGGCGGGCGGCGGCGAGGCCCCAGCGGCCCGCCTCGTTCGCTGGCGGCTATGTCGCCAGCTACCAGCTGAAAAGATCCTCATCGGGCATGAGCGCGAGCAGCACCTCGTCGCGCAGTCCGCATGCCACCGCCAGCGCTCCGATCACCAGCCGCGACACCAGCTCCTCCTGATCCTCGCGCCCGCGACACCTGCTCATCGTCAGGGCGTAGCCCCGCGGCCCATCCGCCCCGAAGATCGCCAGCGCGCAGCGGTCGGCCCCGCGCC
>JBAXES010000945.1:0-1643 GCA_037140315.1 Chloroflexales bacterium | reverse complement strand
ACCTCTTCCTCGTCCCAATCCAGCTCAATGAGGTCGGCAACTTCAACCGCCAAAGACCAGTCGAGCATGCATGCGCCATCGCTGATGAGGCCGCGCTGGCGCGCTGGGTCGAGGCGCACTGGGAGCAGGCGGCGGGCTGGCTCTACGGCAGTCTGGCCGACCAGGTGGTGCGACTGTGGGGTAAGAACCGCCTGGCCGGCGATATCCGCGCGGTGATCTCTCGCAACGCCGCCGACCAGCACGCTGGCATTGATGAGCTGTTGACCCTGCTCGACCCCGAGGGCTACGGGGCTATTGGCCCGCGCATGACCGCCGACCGGCGCATGATCGACTTCGGCCAGATCGGCCCTGAGGAGCGCCGCGAGGAGAGTCTGATGCTGAGCAACGGGGGGCGGCGCTACGTGCGGGTCGAGATCCAGTCGCCGCGCTGGGTGGTGCCGAGCGCCCTGAACATCTCGCTGCCGCCCGGCCACCAGCAGAAGCTCCGGCTCACCGCCGACATGCGCCGGGCCGGCGAATCGGGCCGCCTGCGCGACGCGGTGCTGATGCGCGACCGCTCGGGCTCCGGGTTTCGCATCGATGTGGAGGCCCGGCTCTCGCGCTGGGGCGCGATGATGCAGCTGATCGGCGGGGTGCGCCGGTCGAATTGGGAGTCCGGCGATGTGCGCCCGCTGCGGCAGATCGTCGCCCATCGCGGCGGCGTCTGGGCGCTCGACATCAGCCCTGACGGGCGGCAGATCGCCTCGGGCGGCTGGGATCAGCGCGTGTGCCTGTGGCGCACGGCCGACGGCGCTGTCGAGGACGCCCTCGCTGACCACGGCGGCAATGTGCTCTCGGTGGCCTACAGCCACGACGGTCGCTTCCTGGCCGCCGCCGGCAACACCGATCAGATCAAGCTCTGGGCCGTGCGTGGCCCCCGCCTCGTGCAGTCGATCGGCGGGCACCACGGCTACCAGGAGAGCGTGCGCTTTAGCTCCGATGGCCAGCTGATCATCTCGAGCAGCGGGGCTGGTCGGATCTGCTTCTGGCGGATCACCGACGGATCGCTGGTGCAGGAGATCCAGCCGAAGGTTGGCGCGCAGACCATTGCCGTACACCCGGACGGGCGCAGCCTAGCCCTCGGCTGCGCCGACAGCACGGTGCGGCTGTGGGGGGTGCGCGAGGACGCCCTGCTGCGGGCGCTGGGCGGCCACGGCTCCGGGGTGAACTGCCTCGACTATGGCCCGGGCGGGGGCCTGCTGGTCTCTGGCGACGGCGCTGGGGTGGTGCGCCTGTGGGATCTGGACACCGGCACCGTCCGCCAGGAGCTGCGCGGACATCAGAACACCGTGCGCTCGGTGGCCGTCCACCCCGATGGTCAGACGGTGGCATCGGGCGGAGTGGATGGCAGCATTCGCATCTGGCGGGTGAGCGACGGCGCCCAGCTTCAGGTGCTCACCGGCCATGGCAGCGGCGTGCTGCGGGTTGTGTTCAGCGCCGCCGGGAATCTGCTGGCCTCGGGCGGCAGCGATGGGGTTATCCGGCTGTGGCAGCCGGGCTAGCATGATCACAAACAACACTGCGCACCGTGAGGGTGTGGGAGAGCTTCGCTCTCCCACAAAAAAACTGGTTCTGCTGCGGCGCGGCGTAGCCGCGCCGCAGCA
>JBAXES010000944.1:0-1644 GCA_037140315.1 Chloroflexales bacterium | reverse complement strand
CCGCCCCGCCTCCAGGTTTGCATCAGCCTGGATTAAATTCGGGATGACTCATGGCGCCCCTACGAGTAAATCCCGTGGGAGAACTGGCGCACGGCCTGCAGCGCGGCCTCTGCGTCGATCTGGCCGTAGCCGTTTAGGGCGATCCCGACGTAGGTGTTGAGCGTGCCGATCAGGGTCGCCGCGTAGATACGGTGACGCCCGCGCATATTGCCGTGGTCGGCGGCGGCCCGCTCGAAGAGGCCCTCGACCAGGCGCTGCTGCTCCGCGTTGTTGGCCAGCACAACCTGGAAGGCCTCACTGTCTGGCACAATGAACCAGAGCGCGATCAGCAGGCGGTAGACGAGCGGCTCGCCGGTGGCAAAGGTGAAGTAGACCGTCGCGATGCGCTCCAGGCTGAGTGGCAGGTCGCCGGCGTAGGTCGTCGCCTCGGCCAGGGCCGCGTGAAAGGCGGCGCTGCGCTCCTGCACCAGGGCGGTCAGCAGGCCGCGCTTGCTGCCGAAGTAGTGGTAGAGCGTGGGCTTGGTAACGCCGGCGGACGCGCAGATCTCCTGCACGCCGACCCCGTCGTAGCCGCGGGTGGCGAAGAGTTGGAGGGCTTGATCGAGGATGTGCGCGCGGTTATCTTTCTCCATGACGGCCAGTATACCACTCGGTATACTGGCCGTCAAGCGTAGGGCTGCCGCCCTA
The DNA here is from genome assembly GCA_037140315.1 of Chloroflexales bacterium. Taxonomy (GTDB): domain Bacteria; phylum Chloroflexota; class Chloroflexia; order Chloroflexales; family Chloroflexaceae; genus Oscillochloris. The sequence goes on along the minus strand of JBAXES010000944.1, from coordinate 957 downwards.
GAAACCTGCATATATTATGGTTGAGATTGCCAGCGAAGCTGGCAATCTCAACCATAATATATGATCATAATAGCGGCGGCTCGGATATCACCCTACCGCCAGGTAGTCCTCGCCGGGGCGGTAGCCCCACCTGGCCAGGCGGCCCTCGGCGTCGGCGCGGGCGCCGTGGGCGGTGACGTAGATCAGCACGAAGGGGCGCGGCCGCCGGTCTACCCACGCTGGCGGGCGCACCGGCGCGCCCCAGACCACGTGGCCGATCTTGTCGGGGTCGATGTCGACCCATGCCGTCGGCGGGAACCCGCGCTCGATCAGCAGCCTTGCGCGCAGGCGGGTCGGCCGCCCGGCCCCCCAGTAGACCAGGTCGCGGCCCTGGCGCAGGCGCGGGTCCTCGGCCAGGAAGCGCGCCCGCAGGGCGTCGAACGCCTCCCGGCGGTAGCGCGGGTCTACCCGCGAGGCCCGGCCAGATCCCTCGCGCCAGGCCAGCAGCGTGCGCGGCAGCTTGGCCATCGGCAGCCCGGCCCGGTGCATGCGCAGCCAGAGCTCGTAGTCCTCGGGGAAGGCGCCGTCGGCGTAGGACCCGCCCGCCGCATCCAGGGCCGCCCGCCGCAGCGTCACCGAGGGGTGGGCGAACGGCGACTCGATGTAGATCCCGGCCGCGATCTGCGCGGGCGTCAGGCAGGTGTTCTGCCAGCGTAGGTACTCATGGTAGCCCGCCCGCACCAGCCGCAGCGGGAAGGACGCTGCCCGCGCGGCGACCAGCGCGATATCCGGGCTCGCCTCCAGGAAGTTGTGCTGGAGGGCCAGGCGCTGTGGGTGCATCAGGTCGTCGGCGTCCATGCGGGCCAGCAGCGGCGCGCGGGCCTGGGCCACGCCCAGGTTCAGCGCCGCCAGATAGGATGCATCCTCTCCATAGGCGGTAATCATGATAACGTTACTTTGCGGGTGGCTGCGGTTAAG
>JBAXES010000943.1:0-1644 GCA_037140315.1 Chloroflexales bacterium | reverse complement strand
GGGTCGACTCGCACCTGTACGCCGGCTACACGCCGCCCGGAAACTACGACTCGCTTATGGCGAAGATCATCACCTATGGGGACACCCGCGACGACGCCCTGAACCGGATGCGCCGCGCCCTGAACGAGTGCATTATCACCGGGATCAAGACGACGATCCCGTTTCAGCTGCGCCTGATCGATGACCCGGCCTTCCGCGCCGGGAATATCTCGACCGGCTATGTCCCGGAGCTGCTCCAGCGCTGGAAGGAAGAGCGCGCGGCTGCACGATCATAGCCGGCAGGCGCACTAGGTAGGCCATTGGATCGCTGCTTAACAAGTTATGCCGCATCACCCAGGGAGGCCGGTCGTGGGTAGTCTACGCCACCGGGTGCGCATCGCGGCACTCCAGGTCCTCTTTGAGGTTGACGCCACCGACCACCCGCTCGATGTGGTCTGCGAGCGCTGTGTGGCCGAGGAGGAGCTGACCGCAGACGGCGAGCGCTTCCTCAGCCAGATTGTCTTCGGGGCCTGGGAGCACCGCTCCTATATCGACCGGATCATCGAGGAGGCCGCCCCGAACTGGCCGGTCACCCAGATGCCCGGCATCGATAAGGCGATCTTGCGGATCGCCCTGTTCGAGCTGCTGATCGATGAGGTCGAGCAGACTCCGGTCAAGGCCGTGATCAACGAGGCGGTCGAGCTCGCTAAGCACTTCGGCAGCGATAACTCCAGCCGCTTTGTCAACGGGGTGCTCGGCACCGTGGTGAGCCGATACCGCCCCGGCAACGAGGATCTGCTCGCCAGCGAAGGCGATGCGTGAGCGGGATCAGCCGCAGTTCCCTTGGTTCCGCCCTGCCAGAGGCGACGTCGCCAGTTGCGGCAGCGAACACATAGACTCCGTACACGAAAGGTAGATACTTCATGGCTTCTCAGGAGATCCAGGATCGCCTGCGCAAAATCGTCGCCGAGCAGCTCGGCGCCGACGAGAGCAAGGTCGTGCCCAGCGCCCACTTTACCGATGACCTGAACGCCGACTCGCTCGACCTGGTTGAGCTGATCATGGCCCTTGAGGAAGAGTTCGGCATCGAGATCCCCGACGACGCCGCCGAGAAGATCGTCACCGTCGCCGATGCCCTGAAGTACCTCGACGATCACGCGCCCGAGGGCGAGTAGCCCCCGTACCCGTCAGCACAGAGCCCCCCTGCTCCACACCGTGGAGCAGGGGGGCTCTGCGTTGGCGTATGGCGCAGCCCCACAGCACGACCGATCATGGTAAGATACCCCAAGGATGTCGTGGTGACGCCATGGAGCATGGCTGGGCGGGAAACGCATGGAGATTTTTAACGTCAGTATCCCCGAGCTGATGCTGATCGCCGGGCTCGCCCTGGTGGTCTTCGGCCCCGAGCGCCTGCCCGAGGTCGGGCGCTTTGCCGGCAAGCAGCTGGCTAAGCTGCTTGCCTGGCAGCAGAACTCGCCCGAGCTACAGATGCTCAACGAGGTGCGCGGCGAGTTCGAGGCCGAGATCGCTAGCCTGCGCGATGAGCTGGTGCGCACCCGCAAGCAGTTCGATATCACCAAGGACTTTACGGCGATCCGCGATGAGCTGCGGCCCATGCTCGATCTGCGCGGCAGCGCGAGCGCGGCCACCCTCCCCGCCACTGCC
>JBAXES010000942.1:0-1649 GCA_037140315.1 Chloroflexales bacterium | reverse complement strand
GACAATATCAGCCTGATGCTGGACTACCTGCCGCTCCAGGGCTACGAGGTCTCCGTGGCCCGCGATGGCAGCGAGGCCCTCCAGATGGCCCGCGAGCTGCGCCCGGCGGCCATCCTGATGGACATGCAGATGCCGGTGATTGATGGCATCGAGGCGACCCGCCGCATCCGCGCCGACGCCGACCTGTGCCACATCCCGGTGATCGCCCTGACCGCCCTGGCGATGCCGGGCGACCGCGACCGCTGCATCGCCGCCGGCGCTGACGCCTATCTGATGAAGCCGGTGATCATGCACGATCTGCCGGGGCAGATCGAGGCGGCGATCCGGCAGCGCGGGGCGCGGGCGTAGGGTCGGATCATAAGCGGCTTCTACGCATTGCCCGACACCTTGCGAAACGGCACCTGAAACCAGGCGACGGTGCCCGGCACGTTAGCGAACGGTTCGATCCCGATCGTCCCGCTCATCTGCGTGATTATCCGCTTGCTAATTGCCAGGCCCAGCCCGATGCCGCCATACCGCCGCGAATTTGAGCCATCTACCTGGTGGAATGGCTCGAAGATCTGATCTTTCACCGCCTCGGCGATCCCGATCCCGGTGTCACGAACTCGGACCCGGACTATCATCTGCTGCGCTGAGTCCTCCACCAGATCGGCGCTGACGGTAACCTGGCCACGTGGCGTGAACTTGATCGCGTTGTCGATCAGCCGCTGCAGCACCAGCTGAAGCTGAGCCGCATCGCCGCTCACCTGCGTCGACACGCCCGCGCCGATCTCCACCGTCAGATCCAGCCCCTGCTCCTGCGCGCGCGGGCGCAGCGCCTCGACCGCCGTCGTGATTGCGGCGGCGGGGTCAAACGGTGCCAGACTGAGCAGGTAGTTGCCAGACTCCAGCCCGGTGTACTGCAGAATATCGGCGACAATTCCCAGGAGCGCCTGTCCGGAGTCAAGCACGGTTTGTGCAAACTCATATTGCTCTGCATCGAGGTTGGTGGAGAGCAGCAGATCGCTCATGCCGATGATGCCGATCAGCGGCGTGCGCAGCTCGTGGCTGATTGTCGCGACAAACTCTGATTTTAGCCGCGATGCATCCAGCGCCGCGTCGCGCGCCTTGGTGAGCGCAACGACCGTCCGCTCACGCTCTTCGAGCAGCCGGCGGTAGCGATTGACATGCGCGATCGTCTGCACGCGCAGGCGCAGCTCATGCCTGTCGAGGGGCTTGGAGATAAACTCGTCGGCGCCTGCCTCAATGCCGCGCAGCCGTGAGGTGCGATCGCTCAGCGCGGTGATTATCAGGATGGGCACCTCGGCGGTCAGCGGGTGGGCGCGCAGCTGCGCGCAGGTGGTGAACCCATCCATCTCCGGCATCATCACATCAAGCAAGATCAGATCGGGCGGGTGCGCCTGGGCCTCAAGCAGCCCTGCGGCCCCTGAGTTGGCGGTTGTCACCGTATGGCCCTGCGCCTCTAGTAGCGCGATCAGGATCTCGCAATCCATGAGGTTGTCATCAATCACCAGGATATGGAGGGGTTGTGTGGTAGGCATGGAGAACCCTAATGAGTGAGAAATGAGGTTTTAGATTAGATCACATATAGTATCTTACGATTCGGGCATTTGCAGGGCCAAGTTCCCCGGCGGCTGGCCGAGACGGGC
>JBAXES010000941.1:0-1652 GCA_037140315.1 Chloroflexales bacterium | reverse complement strand
CCCCGAGATCGTGCAGGGGACGGGTGGTGCGGCGGGCGACGAGCACGGCCAGGGCGACGGCGAGCAGCGCGGCGAGCAGTGCGGCAGCGAGCACGGCCAGCCCGATCTGGGCCTGCGCAGCGGCGATGGTGGCCAGGAGCACCCCGACCCGGGCGACGCCGTGGAGGCCGCCGGCCTGACCGAAGGGCACTGCGACATAGAAGCGGTCGTCGCCGGTGGCGGTGCTATACCGTGCGCCCTCGCCCAGCCCGCTGGCCAGGGCGGTCGCCACTTCCGGCCGGTCGCGCTGGTCGGTGTAGCGCTCCGGGGGCAGCAGCGAGTCGGCGAGGATCTGGCCCTGCGCGTCAATGAGCGTAACCCGCGCCTGGAGCTGGCGGCCCAGATCCGCGACGAGCGGGTTGAGATACGCGGCGGTGCGCGCAGGCGGGACGGTGTCGGCGAGCGCGGCGACGAGGCGGGCCTGGCCGGCCACGCCGACCTCCAGGGTGCGCTGGTAGGTGTCGCGGGTTACGGCATAGAGCACCGCGGCCAGGCCTGCCAGGGCGAGCAGAATCAGCAACGTGTAGGTGCTGGCGATCTGCCAGCGCATCTGGTGCAGCGTATGGGTCATCGCTCACTCCACCAGCTGATAGCCCACGCCGCGAATCGTGCGCAGGCGGCGGGGCTGGCCAGGGTCGTCCTCGATCTGCTCACGGATCCAGCGGATATGCACATCCACGGTGCGCGGGTCGCCGATGAACGGGTCGCCCCAAAGCTGGTGCAGGAGCTGCTCACGCGAGAAGACCTGGCTGCGGTGCTGCATCAGAAAGGACAGCAGGGCGAAGGCGCGCGGCTTCAGGCGGAGCGGGTGCCCGGCGCGCGTGACCTGATGTGTGGAGGGGTCGAGCCGCAGGTCGCCAAGCTCCAGGGGGGCGGCGCGCGGTTCCGCACCCGCCAGCGTGCCAAGGCTGGCACGGCGCAGGGCGGCGCTCACCCGAGCCTGTAGCTCGCGCATGCGGAAGGGCTTGGCGATATAGTCATCAGCACCAAGCTCCAGGCCAACCACCGTGTCCACCTCGTCGGCGCGGGCAGTGAGCATGATCACCGGCACGGACGAGGTCAGACGGATAGCGCGCAGCACTGCGAGACCGTCGCAGCCGGGCAGCATCACATCGAGCAGCACGAGGTCGGGCGCGAGCTGCGGGAAACTGGTGATCGCCTCGGGGCCGCTCGTCGCAAAGGAGACGGTATGGCCATCCTTGCGCAGGGTGTAGCCCACTGCAACACGCAGGTTCTCCTCGTCCTCCACAAACAGCACGTGGGCCATCGGCACACCTCCTTCATCCATAGTGTAGCCGAACACCCACGCGGGGCGCCGCAGTTTATGCGACGCCCCACGTGGTTCGTTCCGGTGGTCACAGGCCCGTATTCCGGCTCACGGCCGGGATCGCGGCAGCCCTCAGCCAACCGGGCCGCAGCCGGGCGCCGCCGTACTGCGCTGGCCACTGCTGCTAGTCGCAAAGGTGGAGAGCGCCCGCTCCACCGTCGTGCTCGCGCAGCCTGGGCAGTCCACCACCTGCGGGTCGGCGCTCATCCGCACCAGCTTCTCAAAGCGCGTTCCGCACTCCTGACAGACGTACTCGTACATGGGCATGGGTGTGCTCCGTCGTGAT
>JBAXES010000940.1:0-1656 GCA_037140315.1 Chloroflexales bacterium | reverse complement strand
ACGAGGCAGATTTGCGGGCCGGAAACTGCCCGATCCGCACCCCCTGAACTATTACCTTTCAGCAGCTCATTGCCGAAGTGGGCATGGGCCACGTCGGCGCCGTCTTGAGCCTGGAGGTCTCGCGGCTGGCCCGTTCGTGTAGTGACTGGTATCGGCTGCTCGAAATCTGCGCCTTGACCGAGACCCTGGTCATCGACGAAGAGGGCATCTACGACCCTGGCCTCTACAATGACCGCCTGCTGCTCGGCTTCAAGGGCACTATGAGCGAGGCTGAGCTCCACTGGCTGCGCTCGCGGCTCCAGGGCGGCAAGCTGGAGAAAGCCCAGCACGGCGAGCTACGCTTTCGACCACCGGTGGGCCTGGTCCTCGATCCACTCGGCCGAGTCGTCCTCGACCCCGATGAGGAAGTCCAGCAGGCCGTCCGTCTCGTCTTCAGCCTGTTTGCCCAGCGTAGCTCGGCGCTGGCAGTGGTGCAGGCGTTCAATGAGCGACATTTGCGCTTTCCGATGCGCCAGTGGGGCAAGCGCTACGACGGCGAGCTCGTCTGGGGGCCGCTGACCCACAGTCGGGTGCTCGAGGTCTTGCACAATCCGGCCTATGCCGGCACCTACGTCTATGGACGTACCCAGACCCGCACCCGGCTGCTGCCGGGCGAGGCGCCGCGGGTGAAGGGACGCACACGCCCCGTGCCACGCGACGAGTGGCCGATTGTGCTGCACGATGCGCATCCTGGCTATCTGAGCTGGGAGCAGTATCTGCGCAACCAACAGCAGCTCGATGACAACCGGACCTTTCGCCCCGAGGACCGTCGCGGTGCGGTGCGCGAAGGTGGCGCCTTGCTTCAGGGGCTCGTGCTCTGCGGGGTCTGTGGGCGGCGAATGCGCGTGCGCTATCTCCCCGACGGCCACACCCCCTCCTACGAGTGCAACGAACAGCACGTCCGGCATGGCGGCCGTACCTGCCAGATGATCCGCGGGGATGGGGTCGATACAGCGGTGGCTAAGGCGCTGTTGGAAGCCTTACAGCCAGCCCAGCTGGCCATGTCGCTGGCGACGTTGGACGATCTCGCGGCGCAGGCGGCGCAGATTGAGCGCCAGTGGCAGCTCCGGGTGGAGCGGGCACAGTATGAGGCCGATCTGGCGCGGCGACGGTTTCTGGCCGTTGACCCCGAGAACCGCCTGGTCGCTCGGACGCTGGAGCGCGAGTGGAATGAGCGCTTGACCGCGGTGGCGAGCCTGGAACGGGAGTACGCAGCCCTACCACGCTTGACCCCGCCGTTGGTCAGCCCGGAGGAACGGCAGCGCATCCTGGCGATGGCGCAGGATGTGCCGGCAGTGTGGCATGCGGCGAGCACGACGCAGACGGAGCGGAAACAACTGCTGCGCTATCTGGTGAAGGACGTGACCCTGACCAAGCGCGCTACTACTATATATATCGCCATCCGCTGGCAAACCGATGCCTGTACCATGCTGGAAATTCTGCGGCCACGCCGGTCGTGTGACCAGCGGCGTACCAATCCTGCGGTGATTGAGCGAATTTATGAGTTGGCTCCGCTCTATACGGATGCGCAGATCGCGGACATGCTCAACCAGGAAGGGCATTGTTGAGCGATAATTAGATTTGCCGGTCGATGACAACTAGAACTGCCGGTCGCGC
>JBAXES010000939.1:0-1657 GCA_037140315.1 Chloroflexales bacterium | reverse complement strand
AGTTCAGCACAAAGTCAATGTTGCCCTGCTCCTGCATGCCCACCGCCTCGGTGAGGATCACCGGCTTGCGCATCACCAGGGCCTCCATCAGCGTGCCGGGGCCGGCCTTTGTCACCACGATGTCGCTGGCCGCCATCAGCGTCTCCATGTTCTGCACGAAGCCAAAGATGTGGCTGTTGGCCGGCCGGCCCTCGCCGATCAGCTCGTCGCGCAGCGCGCGGTTCTTCCCTGTCACCACCAGTAGCTGCCGGTCGGGGTAGGCCCGCTCCATCGCCCGCACCAGCTCGCCCAGACGGCCCGAGCCAACCCCGCCGGCAGTGAGCAGGATGGTGAAGCGGCCCACGTCCAGCCCCAGGTCGGCCCGCGCCGCCGCCAGGTCGCCGGCGTAGTCGGCGAACTTTGGGTGTACCGGGAAGCCGGTGCGCTGCATCTTCGAGGGGCGCATGCCGCGCTTCTGCATCAGCCGGTACGCCTCGTCGGTGGGCACCAGGGCCAGATCGACGCCCGGGTAGGTCCACGCGGCGTGCAGGCTCACCAGATCCGTCACCACCGTCACCACCCGGCAGGGCAGCCGGTAGATCCGCCGCGCCGCGCAGACGAAGCGGTGGACGAGCGGGTGCGTCACCACCACCACCTTCGGGCGCGTCTCCAGCAGCAGCCGGGTGATGTTGCGCCGCGCCGTCACGAACACGAGCTGCGAGAGCAGGTCAACCCGGCGCATGCCGTTGGTGAGCTGGAAGGTCATGTCGTACAGGCGCAGCCAGCGCGTTGAGAGCTGGTCGTACATGCTGGGGGCGCTGCGCACGCCGGGGAAGTCGGTGAGCTGCAGGATGTCGTCGATCCGCCAGGTCAGACGCGCGTCGCTGGCCTGGTCGAGGGCGGCGGCGATGGCGACGGCGGCGCTGCGGTGGCCGCCCCCGGTGTCTGAGATCGCGAAGAGCACATCGACAGAGGGAAGTGACATGAACAGCTCCATAGTGGGCAGGGACACGCGGGGCAGGGCGGCGGCGTCCCGCAGGGGCGCCGCGCCCCATCCTACCACGTTTTGCGGCGCGGTCTTATTTTTGAAGATTCTCCGTGATGCCCGTTACTTTTGTCTCGGTCGCGCGACGTATAGGGCAGAGACCTAAATCACTTAGCAAATGGAGCGCACCACCAATGAAGGCAACTCGCCACCTCAAGGCCCTCACCCTGACGATGGGCGTCACTGTCGCCCTGGCCTTCGGCACCGCCGGCCACGCCTCGGCCCGCATGTCGGACGACAGCAGCCGGACGAGCGCTGTCAACCCCGGCCCGGCCACGACCGAGACGGCCACCGCCGCGCCGGCCCCCGCCCCGCAGCCGGTGAAGGTGGAGATCTCCGGCACCGTGACCGCCATCGGCGCGACATCCTGGACGATCGACGGCACGACGGTCGCCGTCGGCGCGCGCACCGAGATCGGCACGACGATCGTGGTCGGCGCCCAGGTCAAGATCCACGCTATCAAGGGCGCGAACGGCGCCCTGCAGGCCAGCGAGATCCAGCTGGTGTCGCTGCCGACGCCCGATACGACCACGACGCCCGATACGACCACGACGCCCGATACGACCACCACGCCCGATACGACCACGACGCCCGATACGACCACCACGCCCGATACGACCACCACGCCCGAGG
>JBAXES010000938.1:0-1657 GCA_037140315.1 Chloroflexales bacterium | reverse complement strand
CGATCATCGCTTCTCACTTCCTCTCGCGCAGCGCCACTGCGTCGTGGCGCGAGAGAACTCATAATCCTGCCTTAATAAATTGTACTATGTTGCCGTATAGCTTGCAATAGAGAAAACGCAACCTCAGGGGCGCGTCAAAGATACTGCTGGCAAACGCCGACTAACCGTGCCCTAACATGTGCCAGCAGTATCGTGCAACGTCACCTGCCGGCGAGCCACTATAGATGAGCAGCGTTAGGGCGACAGCCCTACGTCCGACACGGATAGCGCGCCCGCGTAGAGCCGACGCGCCCGCCCGTATACGGCGTCCCAGGTCATGCTGCGGTGGACGTGGGCCTCGCCGACAGCGCCCATCGCGCGGGCGAGCTCGCGGTCGCCCAGGAGCCGCTCGATGGAGCCGGCGAGGGCCGCCACATCGCCGAAGGGCACCAGAAGCCCGTCTACGCCGTGGCTGATCACGGCGGGCACGCCGCCGGCCAGGGCGCCCACCACCGGCACGCCGTAGCACCAGGCCTCGAGGTAGGCGATGCCGAAGCTGTCCGTGCGCGAGGGCTGGGCGTAGACGTCGGCGGCCGCCAGGGCGTCGTGGCGCAGCTCGTCGCTCACGTAGCCGAGCACGCGGGTGCGCGCCCGCTCATCCTCGGGCAGCCCGGCGTAGAGCTGCTCGAAGTGGCCCATGAGCGGGCCGCACTGCACCCAGGTGGCGTTGGAGCCGCCCGCCCAGAGCCGGCGCATGGCCTCTAGCACATGCACCGTGCCCTTATCGTAAGCCGCCGTGCCAATGCTCAGCACGATCGGCCCGGCGATGCCCTGCGTCCGCCGGAAGCGCTCGCCGTCGCCGCCGGCCAGGTCGGCGGGGGTTACACCGGCCCCCACGACGTGGACGCGCTCGTCCAGCACCCCCCGCGCGACAAGGAAGTCGCGCTCTAGCGAGGTCATGGTCGCCACGGCGTGGCAGCCGCGCAGCAGCTCGATCTGGTGGGGCATACTGTAGTAGCGCACGATCTGCTGGCTGCCCGGCTCGCCCAGGTGTACGAAGGGCGTGCAGATATGCGGCAGCCCGCGTCGCCGCGCCCAGCGCGCCGCCGGCAGGATGGCAAAGTCCAGGGTGATGTTGGTGGTGTGGACGATGTCGACATCATCCAGATCGGGGGCCTGCCCCAGGTAGCGCCCCAGATCGGGCAGGCGCGGGGTGATCGCGGCCAGCCGGCCCAGCAGGGGGGCGCTCGACCGGCCCATGCGCCCCAGCTCAACCATCAGCCGCCTGATAACCGGGTAGATGATCGGCGGGCCGGGGGCGCGGCGCACCGGGAAGCGTAGCACGCGCACCCCATTGTGCCAGGACTCGCGCTCGGCCACCCGCTGCTTGCTCCTGTCCCAGAGGTACTCCAGGTCGCGGGCGTCGGTGGCCAGCACCGTCACCTTGTGGCCCTCGCGGGCCAGGCGCTCGCCGATCTCGATAAAGTAGCGCGCGGCGCCGCTGGGCACCGGCCAGTAGAGCTGGACGATATGCAGGACGTGCATACACCTCCCAGTGGGGGTGTGGAGGCGGCGATGCCGCCCCCGTGTTCTTTTTTTCGTTAGACAAGGTTTCAGCGTACGTTACAGTTCAGGCAATTGCACTGCATCAGGATGCGGTATTTCTGTTCCCTGTTCC
>JBAXES010000937.1:0-1664 GCA_037140315.1 Chloroflexales bacterium | reverse complement strand
GGTTATACACCGCCCCCCACGCACCCAGGGCCGTCAGGCCAAAGAGCGTAGCCACCGCTAGGTTATAGCCCACACTCGGGTCTACGCCGCTGAGGTGAATGAGCGCCCCGACGAATACAAAGCCGAAGTAGTAGTAGTTAATGTATCCCCCGGCGTGCCAGGGGTCGTAGGGTGGGAAGGCTGCGCTCTTCAGCACGGCGTTGAGGTAGGCGAAGTCCATTGGCTTTTCGCCGCCGCGCCCAGGGTGCCAGAGATCCGGGTTGAGCCAGCGCAGCAGCAGGCCGAGCAGCAGAAAGCCCAGGAACACCGCCTCGGCGCTGAGCAGGGCCGCCCGCCGCGCGCGCCAGAAGGCCAGCAGGTCAGCGTGCGCCCGCCAGGCCGCGTAGGCCCCGCTCGCCAGCAGCGGCGCCGCGCACAGCCAGAGCGTGCCCGGCGTGAAGGGCAGCGGCAGCAGCGGGAGGTGTGACGCGCCCGCGCTGCCGGCCATGCCCGGCACGCCCGTGTCGTTGCCCAGGCTGCCCAGCAGCCAGGCCAGGTAGGACACCGCCAGCAGGCCGCCGATCTTCGCCAGGCTGAAGCCGCGGTCCGGCAGGCCCGGCAGCAGCCAGAACAGCAGCGCGAAGGCCGCCAGCCCCAGCAGCTCGAGCACCAGCAGCCACGACAGCGGCGCCAGGGCCGCGATCATGCCGCCGGGGTAGAGGCTGGCCCAGGTGCCGCCGACCGTGTAGCGCGGCCACTGGCCCGCCGTCAGCCGCAGCGCCGTCGGGTTGCGGTCGGCCACGTTCAGCGGCGACTTGTACACCTCGTCCCAGCTCACGTGCGCCGTGATCAGCTCCTCGGCGCGCTGCCGCGAGTAGGCCGGCGTCTTCTGGAAGATCAGCACCCGCGGGTGGTCGTAGACGCTGAAGGCCTCCTCGGCGCCCTGGTCGGGGATCTGCACGCCCAGAATATTCGGGTACGAGGTGACCTCGGCCACCAGCTTGAACCCCAGGTCGCCGTTAAAGATGCCGGCGTAGTAGTTCATCAGCGCCGGGTAGCGCATGCGCAGCCGCGCCGTGCTCGCGTAGATCCGGTTGCTGGTCAGGGCGATGTAGTCGGCCTGGTCGAGCTGGTCGAGCAGGCCCTCGTCAAACTTGCCGTCCTGGTTATAGGCCCCGACATACTTGCGCAGGTCGTCCTCGGCGTAGGGCGCCGAGCTGATCCCGAAGTAGGTGCTGCCCCAGCTCGCCGCCGTCGTCTGCAGCGGCAGCGGGTCATCCCAGATCTCCGCGATCACCCGCGCCCCCGGCGCGGCGTGGTCGGCCAGCCAGCGCGCCGCGATCACCCGCGAGTGCGGCTGCGTGTAGATCCGCGAGAAGGCGTAGGCCCAGCCGAGGGTCAGCAGCAGCACGGCGACCAGCGCCCAGCGGCTAAGGGAGAATAGCCAACGTCCGAGTCCCCTGTTCCCTGTTCCCTGTTCCCTGTTCCCTGTTCCCCAGTCCCACAGCCCCACCAGCAGCCAGGCCGCGAAGATGATCAGCGCCCCGTAGATCGGCAGCAGGTAGCGCATCGTGATCGCGAACTGCGCCCCCTGCCAGGCGAAGTAGAACCCCACCCACACGAAGAGCACCCAGGCTGCGTGGCCGGACGGATGAGGGGTGAAGGCTGAAGGCTGAAGGCGACGC
>JBAXES010000936.1:0-1668 GCA_037140315.1 Chloroflexales bacterium | reverse complement strand
GGGTGACATGGGGCGGGATATCTAAGGTGACAGGGCGACTTTTGCGGTATTGCCAGATAACACTATTTTCGCAGTAGACATGGTTTGCAGTAAAAAAGATGTGGGTAAAGATATGTGGCAGTAGGGCAGGGGCACCGCCCCAAACCCCCGCTCTCTGTGTGCCCAGCAGGCACCCGCTGCACTGGCTCTGCGGCTGGCTCTGCGGCGGCGCAGAGCCAGTTTTTTTGTGGGAGCGTGAAGCTCTCCCACGCCCTCACTGTGCCGCGCGTAACTCTTGACGCTGCGCGGCGCGTGGTGTACACTCGGGGCACTCTCTACCCTTCGAGAAAGCGCCACCTCGGGTCATGAGCGATCAGACGGTGTTAATCCGAGCGCGATCCCCGCTGCGCCGGCTCTTCGAGTGGCTGTTGGTGCTGCTCACCCTCGCCGCGCTGCTGGCCGCCACGGCGGCGGCGGCGATCCTCTGGGGCGAGCGCGGCTTCGCCCAGCGCATCTACCCGCACATCAGCGTGCGCGGCGTGCCGGTGGGCGGCATGGCCCCCGACGCCGCCCGGCGGGCGATCGAGCGGCGCTACGGCCCCTTCCTCTACAGCCCGGTGAGCATCCGCTACGCCGATCTGACCTGGCGGCCCGGCCCCGACGAGATCGGCGTGCGCCTGGACGTAGATGGGGCGGTGGCCCAGGCCCTGGCGATCGGCCGCAGCGACGCGCGGGCCACCAACCTGCGCACCACCGCCGCCGTCTGGGACCAGGGCGTCGATCTGCCGCTGCGCCTGGTGATCGACCACGCGACGATGCAGCGCTACCTGCTGGGCATCGCGGCCGGCGTCGAGTCCCCGCCGACGGACGCCGACCTCGCGCTCGAAGGCGTCGCCGCGCGGGTGCGGCCCGATGCCTGGGGCGTGCAGGTGCTGGTGGACGCGACGATGGCCGAGATCACGGCGGCGGCCCAGGGCCTGGAGCCGCAGCAGGTGGCCCTGCGCACCCGCGCCCTGGAGCCGCGCGTGCGCGACGCCGACATCGCCCCCGCCGCCGCGCGGCTGCGCACGCTGCTCAGCGGCCCGATCGTGATGGAGAGCCCGCAGAGCCGCTGCGCGCCGGGCTGCCGCTGGGAGTGGCCGGTCGCACAGATCGCCGGCTGGCTCACCCTGCGCCATATGACGGGGGCCGACGGGCGGCCCGGCGTGGCGGTGAGCGTCGATCAGGCGGCCATCCGCAGCTCCCTGCTGCCACTGTCGTCGGCCCTGCGCGAGGAGGGCGCCCTGCCCCGCATCGGCTGGGACGCCGGCGCCCTGCGGATCATCACGCCGGGCGGCGCGGGGCGCGGCCTCGACGCCGGCCAGGCCCTGGCCCAGATCAACGCCGCCCTGAGCGGCGGCCCGCGGGCCATCCGCCTGCCCCTCGTCGCACTGCCGCCCCCGGTGAACGCGACGAACCTGGCCAGCCTCGGCATCACCGCCCAGGTCGGGCTGGGCGTCAGCTCCTTCGCCAAGTCGGAGCAGTACCGCATCACCAACATCCGCGCCGGGGCGCGTCAGATGAACGGTATCCTCATCCCGCCCGGCGGCAGCTTCTCGTTTAACGATACCCTTGGGGCGGTGACGGCTGAGAACGGCTTTGTGGAGGGCTACGCGATCATCCAGAACCGCACCCAGAAGGAGTGGGGCG
>JBAXES010000935.1:0-1670 GCA_037140315.1 Chloroflexales bacterium | reverse complement strand
CCGACCATCGCCATGAAAGAGGCCCACTGATGCCGACCCAATCCATTGTTATCGTCGAGGACGAGGCGGTGATCGCCCGCGACCTGCAGCTGCTGCTGGAGGATCTTGGCTATGCTGTCCCGGCGATTGCTGCCACGGCGGACGAGGCCCTCGCGAGCATCGACGCGGCGGCACCAGATCTGGTGCTGATGGACATCCGGCTGGCGGACGGCTCGGATGGCATCACGGTGGCCGAGGCGATCCTCGCGCGCTGGGCGATCCCGGTGGTCTTCCTCACCGCCCACGCCGACCCGGTCACCGTGGCGCGGGCCCAGGCCACCTCGCCCTACGGCTATCTGCTCAAGCCCTTCAACGAGCGCGAGGTGGCGATCAGCGTGCAGCTGGCCCTCGCGAAGAGCGCCAGCGACCGGCAGCTGCGGGCCAGCGAGCGCCTGTTCGCCACCACGCTGCGCAGCATCGCCGAGGGCGTGATCATCACCGATGCGGCCAGTCAGGTCGCCTTCCTCAACCCCGCCGCCGAGGCGCTCACCGGCTGGACGCAGCCCGAGGCGGTCGGCCGCCCGATCACCGATGTCTGTATCGTCCAGGCCCCCGATGGCTGCGCGCCGCTCGGCGATCTGGTGACGACGGTGCTGGCGCAGGGCCAGACCAGCGCCCTGCCGGATGGCAGCGTGCTGCTCCCGCGTGACGGGGCGCTGCGCCAGGTCGCCGATAGCATCGCCCCCCTGGTCGACTCGCTCGGTGGGCGCTGGGGTACGGTCGTGGTCGTCCAGGACGTGACCGCGCAGCGCGCGACCGCTGCGGCCCACCAGGATCTGGAGCGCAAGCTGGTGGAGATGCAGCGGGTGGAGAGCCTGGGCCTGCTGGCCAGCGGCATCGCCCACGACTTCAACAACATCCTCATGAACGTGTTAGCCTACACTGAGATGGCCCAGGAGGGTGTGCCTGCGGAGTCGCACGTGCAAGGGCAGCTTATGCGCGCGATCAGCGGCATCCATCAGGCGGCCGGCCTGACCAAACAGCTGCTGACCTATGCCGGCAAGGGCGAGATCCGCATCGGCCCCGTCGCGCTGAACCCGGTGGTGCATGAGCTGATCGACCTGCTGCGGGGGTCGTTTGTGCGCAGTATCGCGGTCCAGCTGGAGCTCGCTGTGGCGCTGCCGCCGGTGCTCGGTGATAGCACCCAGATCCGCCAGGTGGTCTTGAACCTGCTGACCAACGCCGCCGAGGCGATCGGCGCCGGGCCGGGGCAGATCACCGTCGCCACCAGCCAGGTAGAGCTGACCCCGGCGCTGCGCGAGAATCTGGCGTTCGGCGCGGAGGCGGCCCCCGGCCCGCACGTCTGCCTGAGCGTCCGCGACACTGGCGGCGGCATGGAGCCCGCGATCCTGGCGAAGATCTTTGACCCCTTCTTCACCACCAAGGTCGCCGGGCGCGGGCTGGGGCTGGCAAGCGTGCTGGGGATTGTGCGCCAGCACCGGGGGGGACTGCGGGTCACGAGCGCCGTCGGCCAGGGCACCACCTTCGCGATCGTCCTCCCGGTGGCCGATCGCCTAAACGCGGGTCAATGAGGGTCGCCATGCCAGCACGCCATCCATCACGCGCCCAGATCGCCAAAGAGAACCGGGCCTTGCGTGTCCGCCTGGCCGAGGCCGAGCGGGCCCTGGCGG
>JBAXES010000934.1:0-1671 GCA_037140315.1 Chloroflexales bacterium | reverse complement strand
CATGAGCTTCATGTCGACTGACATGAGCTTCATGTCGACTGACATGAGCTTCATGACGGCTGACATGAACTTCATGACGACTGACATGAACTTCATGACGACTGACATGAACTTCATGACGACTGACATGAGCTTCATGTCGGCTGCATGCATGCGCTGCGCCGAACACGCTGGGCCTCCCCATGTTCTAAGCAGCCCATAGGTAACAGCGTTCGCCCCACACAAGTACCAGCCGGATTTAGCCATGAAGTTATATGTACAAGGGGGGGGTGATTCGCTATACTTTTCCCCGTGCCAGGCGGCACCCGAACAACCCAGCCCAACACCGAAAGGAGACCGCCCATGCCCACCCGACCGAACATGCGCCTGTCGCCCGAAGTGATCGCCGCAGATCGCGCCACTCTCGCCGCGGTGATGAACCTGAGCGACTACGCCCCCCTGAACGCGGCCTACGCCACCGCCGCGCTCCAGGAGCTGGAGGCGACCATGCTCGCCAACATGCAGGCCGAGAGCCGCATCCTGCAGGAGGCCGACAGCATCCGCGACCAGGTCGTCACCAACATCCAAGCCTTCCACAAGCTGATCAAGGGCGTCAGGGCCCAGGTCGTGGCCCAGTACGGCGACGACTCGGTGACCCTGCACGCCGTCGGGCTGAAGCGAACCTCGGAGCGCAAGCGCCCGAGCCGCCGCGCGCAGCCGACCGCGTAGGCCCCGCCCGCGCACTCTAGCGTATGAGCCCCTATAGCAGGTGGAGATGAAAGGCCATTCATCTCCACCTCTTCTTGTCGTCGCGCGGCTGTGGTCTAATAGGCTCAGGCAGATCTGCGCCCTACCACATGGGGGGGCACCACCAGGGCGTGTGAGATCAGATTTGGCTTGTTCGTGTGCATAGCAGGGAGGTGCCGCAGCCCCTGCACGCCAGCCATGGCGGCGGGGGCTGCTCGCGCACGCGCCCCTCGCGCTGGCGCTCGGGGCCCTGGGCCTCACCTACGCGGCGACCCTGGCCCCGAGCATCACATGGGCCAACGACGGGGCCGATAGCGGCGACCTGGTGTCGGCGGCGGCGGTGGGCGGCGTGGCCCACCCCAGCGGCTACCCCACCTTCCTGCTGCTCGCCCGCGCCTTCCAGCTGCTGCCCCTCGGTGACCCCGCCCTCTGCACCAATCTGCTCGCCATGAGCGCCGCCCTCGCCGCCGCCGCCCTGGCCGCCCGCTGCGTCGGCGAGCTGGGCGCGGGCGGCGGGCGCCACGCCGCCTGGGCGGGGGCCATCGCCGCCCTGGCCCTCGGCCTCGCCCCGATCTTCTGGTCCCAGGCGATCGTCGCCGAGGTCTACAGCCTGAACGCGCTCTTCGCGGCGGCGCTGGCGCTCTTCGCGCTGCGCGAGGCCCGGCCTGGCGCGGCCCAGGGCTGGCCCACCCGCGCCCGCGGCGTGGTCGCCGGGCTGGCCCTCGGCAACCACCTGACCATCGGGCTGATGGTGCTGGGCTGGCTCGCCGCCGTGGCCGCCGGCGCGCCGACCGGGTCGCGGCTGCGCCGCGTCGCCGCGCGCTGTCGAGCGTTTCAAGATTCACCAGTGCCGCGCCTTCGCCGAGCGCCAGGCCGTCACGTTTGGCATCGAACGGGCGGCAAATTGTTGGCGACAGCGCCTGCAAGGAATCGAAGCCGGAGAAA
>JBAXES010000933.1:0-1672 GCA_037140315.1 Chloroflexales bacterium | reverse complement strand
CCGTCCCAGCTTGCGCCGAGGGGGTAGGGCTTTCCGGGCCAGAGTGCGGGCATGCAGTAGCGCTCCAGAGTCTATGCTAAAGGTCACAGGTCTCGTGCGTGTCCTGAGCGTCCAGGGCGAGGCTGCGGCGCGGGGGGCTCTGCGGAGAGCGAACGGGCGTGCGATGCCCGAAAGTCATGATACCATGACATGTCAAGATCCGCCGTATTTTTTGTTGGGCTTTGGCGGCGAAGCCGCCAAAGCCCAACAAAAGCGGGTTTGGGGCGCAGCTCCAAGGACGTAGCCCTAGATCCAGCGCGGCTCGATCTCGGCGACGGGCCGGTCGAACAGGCCGAGCTGGGCGTCGGCGCGGAAGATCTGGGCGAAGTCGGCGGGGTGGAAGGCCTTGCGCAGGCGGTCGGCGTAGTTCTCGACCAGCACGCGCACATAGTGCTCGACGTCGTAGTCGCTGGCGGCGGCCAGGGCGGAGCCCCCGGCGTCGCCGCCGCTGCGGCGGGCCTGCGCGCCCTGCTCGTCGGGGATCCAGACGAAGCGTCCGCCGGCGGCGCGGTAGTAGCGCACGCGCTCGCCGGGCTGCCAGGCGCTGCGCCCGGCGGCGAGCACCGCCTCGTACTGGCCCTCGCGCTGGCGGCCGGCGCGGTAGCGCTCGGGCGACTTGCTCAGGCGCACCCGCGCGGCCACGTCGGCGGCGCGGTAGCGGCGGGCCCGCAGGTCGGCCACGGTGCGCAGGAACAGCTCGTGCAGCCCGGCCACATCGCCGAGCATCGTCAGGCGCATGGCCTCGCGCAGGAAGCGCTCGCCGAAGGGCTCGGCGCGCGAGGAGCGCATCGCCACCCCGCGCATGGTCAGCTGGCCGTCGTAGCCGAGCAGGGCATAGTTCTTCACCTCGTGCGAGAACATAGCCCGGTAGCGTCCCTCGTACTCTAGCGCGATCCCGGCGGGCAGCTCGGCGGCCACCCCGGCCACCAGGGCGCGCTCGGCGGCCTCATCGTAGGCGGGCGGCACCGCGAAGTAGACGCCGTCGGTGTCGGCCTCGATCAGGGCCACGCCGCGGGCGCGCAGGGCGGCGATCACCTGGCCGAGCACGGCGCGCCCGCGGCTGGTCACCTCGTCGGCGGCGCGCATATCGCTGAACAGGCCCATCGTCACGGCGCCCATGTAGCCGTAGGCCGAGTTGATGATCAGCTTCATGGCGGCCTGCAGCGCGTGGTGGTGGCCGGCGTCCAGCGACCCCGGCGCGGCGGATCTGGCGGCGGCCTTGTGGGCCAGGCGCTCCTCCAGCAGGTGGCCGACGATGCCAAGCAGGGCGCCCAGCCGGTCGCATGCCGGGCCGATCCGGTAGGCGCGCATCAGCGAGGGGTAGAGCGAGGCGATGTCGGCCTTGACCACGCGCTCGGCCACGCCGCCGGCGAAGAGGAAGGCCGCGCCGCCGGTGTGGCCGCCGACCCGCTCGCCGCGCGCCGTCGGCGGGGGGGGTGGGGCCTGCCCGGCGCGCAGGTAGGCCCGGATCAGCATCGGCTCGAGGATGCCCATGGCCGGGCCGGCCCATGCCACCCGCTCGTAGCGCCGGGGGGCCATGCCGGCCAGGGCGAAGGGCGCGGCCAGCAGCCGCTCGGAGAGCGCCCGCACCTCGGCCACGTCGTCGAGGGCGTCGCGCCGCACCAGATCGGGG
>JBAXES010000932.1:0-1674 GCA_037140315.1 Chloroflexales bacterium | reverse complement strand
GGGTGTGCCCAAGGATCTGCACGAGGCCGCGATCATCGACGGGGCCAGCCCCTGGCAGGCGTTCCGCCACGTCACCATCCCGCTGATCACACCGACGATCTTCTTCAACCTGGTGCTGAGCCTGATCGCCACCTTCCAGACCTTCACCAGCGCCTTTGTGGCCACCAACGGCGGCCCGCTCGACTCAACCCTCTTCTTCGTGCTCTATCTCTATCGCCAGGCATTCGAGCGCTTCAGTATGGGCTACGCCGCAGCCCTGGCCTGGGTGCTGCTGCTGATCATCCTGGCGCTCACACTGCTGGTGGTGCGCTCGGCCGACCGCTGGGTCTACTATGAGGGGGCACGCCGCTGAACACCGCTCACCCCGCGTCGCGCCGCCGCGGCACCGTCGCCCGCTCACTGGCCCTGCTCCTGCTACTCGTCGTCGCGGCGCTGTTCCTCGTCCCGCTGCTGTGGATGATCTCGTCGTCGCTCAAGCCCGACTACGCGATCTTCGCCGTGCCGCCGCAGCTCATCCCTAACCCGCCGCGCTGGGCCAACTACCCTGAGGCGCTGACCTTCGTGCCCTTCGGACGCTACACGCTCAACACGCTGCTCATTAGCGCGGTAACGATCGTCGGCCATCTACTCTCGTGTACTCTGGTCGCCTACGCCTTCGCCCGCCTGCGCGCGCCCGGGCGCGACGCGCTGTTCCTGGTGGTGCTGGCGACGATGATGCTGCCCTACCCGGTGACCATGGTGCCACTCTACGTGCTCTTCCGGGCGCTGGGTTGGATCAATACCTTCTTGCCGCTGACCGTGCCGGCCTTCTTCGGCAGCCCGCTCTACATCTTCCTGCTGCGGCAGTTCTTTCTCACCCTGCCGACCGACCTGGAGGACGCGGCGCGCATCGACGGCGCCAACACCGCCCAGATCATCTGGCATGTGATCCTGCCGCTCTCGCGGCCAGCCCTCGCGACCGTGGCCATCTTCACCTTCCAGGCGTCGTGGAATGATTTCCTGACCCCGCTGATCTACCTGCAAAACCCGCAGAACTACACGGTGACGCTCGGGCTCCAGTTCTTCCGCACCAGCTACACCACCAGCTGGGGGTATCTTATGGCGGCCGCACTCGTGACGATGCTGCCAGTCGTGATCGTATTTCTGCTCGCCCAGCGGCTCTTTATCGAGGGGATTGCGATGACGGGGGTGAAGGGCTAGCCGCCGCCTCAGGCGAGCATGATCTATTCCCTGAGGGCGTGGCAGCCTAATGCCCCTTGCTCAGTCGTGGCAAGGTAGCGCCAGACGAGACCCCTCCTGGGCTCTTCCGCAACAGGCGTGCTCAAGCAAAAGGCTGACGTATCCGCTATACTGCTCCGCTTCCTGCTCGCCCAACACCGCACGTGATCGGGGGTGCTCGGGGCATCGACGATTTCTCCTTTCGCAAGGGCTAGGTCTTCGGCACGAACGCGTGCGCGTCAGTTAAATTGTTGATAAATTATATCGATTAAGTTAAATTTGCACCCATCCGCCGATTACGAAAGGGGTATCTGCCATGGCGACAACCTTTACCACCGCGCCGCGCTTCTACTTCACCAGCGAGAGCGTGAGTGCGGGGCACCCGGACAAACTCTGCGACCAGGTGAGCGACGCGATCCTAGACGCCTTTCTGACCATCGACCCGCGCGCGCGGGT
>JBAXES010000931.1:0-1677 GCA_037140315.1 Chloroflexales bacterium | reverse complement strand
GCCTACCGCATCACCAATATCAAGGCCGGCATGGCCCTGCTGCACGGCCTCCTCCTCGCCCCCGGCGAGGAGTTCTCCTTCAACCACACGGTCGGCAATATCGACGCCTCTAACGGCTTTGTTGAGGGCTACGCGATTGTCCAGAACCGCACCCAGATGGAGTGGGGCGGCGGGATCTGTCAGGACTCGACCACGATGTTCCGCGCCGCCTTCTGGGCCGGCCTGCCGATCACTGAGCGCTGGGGCCACTCGTTCTATATCAGCTGGTATGATAAGCACGCCTTCGCTGACTACGGCAACGGCCCAGGTATGGACGCGACCATCTTCACCGGCGGCCCGGACTTTAAGTTCCTTAACGATACCGGGCACTGGCTGCTGATCCAGACCAACGTCGATGTGGCTCACACCACCGCCGAGGTGCGGATCTATGGCACCGACACTGGCCGCCAGGTACTCCTCGATGGGCCCAAGACTACCGACCGTGTGCCCGCGCCCCCGGACCCGGTCTATATCGCCGAGCCGAAGATCCGGCCCGGCACCAGGCACCAGACCGATACCGCCCGCGGCGGTATGCAGATCACCTTCACCCGTATTGTGAAGCAGAATGGCCAGGTGGTCGATCAGCACGAGTTTGTGACCAAGTTCCGCCCCTGGCCGAATATCTTTGAGGTGAACCCGGTCGACCTCGGCCCGGATGGCAAGCCGCTGCCCACCCCTGTGCCGACCACCGAGGCCCCGCTCCCGGTCGACCCAAATCAGCCGCCGGTGGACCCGCAGCCGACCTCTGCAACCGGGTAGTCGCTCAGGCTATCGAGCTATAGCAAGAGGCGCCCCTCTGGGGCGCCTCTTGCTATAGCTCGATGTGGGCCAGCGGCAGCGGCCCGCCCCACACCCTGGCGAGCGGCCCGGCCACCTCTGCTGGGTCGCCGGTGGTGAAACAGCGCAGATCGCGGCGACCGGCCCTGTCACCGGCGGGCCCCGCCACGCGGGCCACCTGGGCCGCCACCGCAGCCCCGCTGTCGATGATCGTGGTCTCAGGGCCGGCGATGTCGGCGATCAGGCGGCGCAGGAAGGGGAAGTGGGTGCAGCCGAGGACGATCGTGTCCACCCCCCGGGCGCGCAGCGGGGCCAGGTACCCCGCCACTGCGGCGCGGGCCTGCGGGCCATCCTGATCGCCCGCCTCCACGTAGGCCACCAGGTCCGGGCATGCCACCGTGGAGACCTGCACCCCGCCGGCGAAGCGCTCCAGCAGGCTGGCGAAGCGCTCGCCCCGGAGCGTGCCGCTGGTGGCCAGCACCGCCACCTGCCCGCTGCGGGTCGCCGCTATGGCCGGCTTCAGCCCCGGCTCCATCCCCACCACTGGCACCGGCAGCTCAGCCCGCAGTAGGTCGGCCGCCGCCGAGGTCGCGGTGTTACAGGCGATGACCACGACTGCCGCGCCCTGGCCCACCAGCCAGCGCCCACAGGCCAGCGATCGGGCCCGGATCTCGGCCTGGGGGCGCGGGCCGTAGGGGCAGTACGCGCTATCGGCGAGGTAGCGTAGGCCGTGGTCGGGGAGCAGGCTTCTCACCGCGCGCAGTACCGAGAGCCCGCCGAGGCCCGAGTCGAAGATGCCGATCATAGTGAATGCTGAATGCTGAATGCTGAATGCTGAATGCTGAATGCTGAATGCTGAAT
>JBAXES010000930.1:0-1678 GCA_037140315.1 Chloroflexales bacterium | reverse complement strand
CCCCCGACCTCCCCATCAGGCCCCTAAATCGCCCCAGCTACCTGCTGCGCTTATAATTGGTCGTCGGGCGGCTCGCTGCGGATATGCTCGGTGCCGTTTCTGATCTGCTGGTAGATCGCCAGCGTCTCAGGCAGCGGATCGACTCCGAGGTCCTGCTCAAGGGCCATAACACAGCGCGCATAGAGGCGCAGGGCCGTGCTGCGCTCGCCTAGCCCGCCGTAGGCGCGCATGAGCAGCTGGTAGGCCTCCTCCTGGGCCTGGTCATACTCCAGCACGCGCCAGGCCAGTCCGATCGCCTCGTGGGGCAGACCGTCCTCGATCAGCATCGCCCCTAGCCGCAGCGAGACCTCGGTGAACAGCAGCCCCAGCCGCTCGCGCTCCACCACCGACCAGTCCTCATAGAGGCAGTCGGGCAGGAAGGTGCCGCCGTAGAGCTCGATCGCCTGTCGGTAAAGGGTGAGGGCCTCGTCGCGCCGGCCGCGCTGGAACACGCTGCGGGCCTGGTCAGCCCTGGCCGAGAACTGGGCCGCGTCGTAGCTGTGGTCGCTCTCGACATTAAAGCCGTAGGTATCGCCCTGCTGGACGACATAGTAGGTGGGCGCGCCCTCGGGGCGGTTCGGCTCGATCGCCTTGGTAAGCCGCGAGAGGGTGACGCGCAGGTTATTCGCGGCCGCCTCAGCCTCAAGCCCGGGCCAGAGCATGTCCATGATCCGGTCGCGGGGGAGCATGCGCCCGCGCTCCACGAGGAGCAGCTGGAGCAGCTGGCGAGCCTTGACGCTGCGCCAGTCACGGTCGCGGATCTCCGTCTCGCCGCGCCAGACGCCGAACCCGCCGAGGCTGCGGACGTTGAGCGTGTAGGCTGGCCGGTAGATGAGCCGCTCCAAGGCGTGCTCGGCGGCGAGGCGCACCGGGCCGTGGCGGTCCTTGAGCATCGAGCGCAGGGCCGGGTAGGCCGAGGCGGCCCCGGCGTCGCCGAGGAGCTGGGCGATGCGTGCGCGCGCGCTCGGCCCGGGGCTGGTGTCGAGCATACGCAGGAGCAGGCCGGGTGCCTCGACGGGCATCTGGCGGCGCAGCACCTCGCCGACCACGCGGGTGGCGACGCCCATCTGGAGATCCTGGGCCGCCGCCGCCTCGATGGTGGCGGGGGGCAGGAAGGGCAGGTAGCCGAAGCCGTACTCCTCGCAGATCTGCCAGCTGGCCCGCATATCCGCATCGAATGAGGCGTCGTCGCCGCGCCGCTGGGCCAGCGAGGCCCGGTAGAAGCGCGCCAGCGCGAGGAAGAGTCCGTCGCCGCGCTGCGACATCTCGGAGACGAGCTCGTTGGCGAGGCTGTCAGCCCGCTCGGCCTCGCCGCCCTCGCCGAGGGCGACGAGCAGCAGGATCTGCATCCAGAGGTCGTGGGTGGCCAGGGCGGCGAAGGGCGGATCGCCGGATGCGGCGGCGTCGCGCTGGCTCGACTGCGCCCGCTCGCCGACGGCATCGGCGCTGGGGGCGCGCACCTGGCGTAGCAGGTTGACGGTGGTGGCGGCGGCCTGGGCGGGCTGGTCGGCGCGCAGGAGCGCGTAGGCATCGAGCACATGGACGCGGGCGAGCAGGGCCCCGGCCCCGACGCGGTTGGCCACCGCCCTGGAGCGGGCCAGGTAAGTGGCGGCCTCCTCGTGACGGCCCTGATCAAGCA
>JBAXES010000929.1:0-1680 GCA_037140315.1 Chloroflexales bacterium | reverse complement strand
GGGCCGGGGTTATCCTTAGTGATAGCCTCGGCCCTCGGGCTATCTGCGACTCTATGCTGTTGGTGGGCATTCTATAAGGAGCTAATGATGTATACCGAGCGTGCACGTGAGATGCTCTACGAGTGGGTGAAGACCGAGAGCTTGCGCAAGCACTGTGAGGCGGTGGCCGCCTGTATGGGCCACTTCGCCGCGAGGACCGGCGCTGACGCTGACCTGTGGGTCGCTGTGGGCTTGCTGCACGACCTTGACTTTGAGCGCTACCCGCACATGCCCGCCGAGGGGCCGGAGACCACCGCGCTCGCGAACGCCCTGATCGACGGCGCGGCCCTGCCCGACCCGCTGCCCGGCCACCCGTTCGTGGGCGTCGCCCACCTGCGCGCGCAGGGCTGGTCGCCCGAGGTGCTGCGGGCCATCCTCAGCCACGCCGACTACAGCGGCATCCCGCCCGAGACGCCGATCGAGCGCACGCTCTACGCGGTGGACGAGCTGAGCGGCTTTGTGACGGCCGTGGCCCTGGTGCGGCCAGATCGCAGCGTGCACACGGTGGAGGTGCCGTCGGTGCGCAAGAAGATGAAGGACAAGGGCTTCGCCGCCAAGGTCAGCCGCGAGGGGATCGCCCACGGCGCCGAGGTGATCGGCATGCCCCTGGAGGCGCTGATCGCCGAGGTGATCGCGGCCCTGCGCGCCAACGCCGAGCGGCTGGGCATCGCCGGGGCCGGGGCCTAGCCCAGCCCCGGCGACGCCAGGGCTATCGCCCTAAAACCGTGCCTGGCAGGCCCGTGCTGTACTGATTGTGCTGCGGCGCGGCTACGCCGCGCCGCAGCACAATCAGTAGATTTCGTGGGAGCAGCTTCGCCGCTCCCACACCCTCACCGTTTACTGGGAGATGGTATGTCTCTGGACCCCCACATCTGGCCGGACACGGCCGAGGTCATCGGCGGGCGGCTGCAGATCGGCGGCTGCGACGTGGCCGATCTGGCGGCGGATCACGCCACGCCGCTCTATGTCCTCGACGAGGCGACCCTGCGCGGGTCGATGCGGGCCTATCGCGCGGCCATGGCCCGCCGCTACCCCGGCCCGTCACGCGTACACTACGCCAGCAAGGCCCTGCTGAACACCGCCGTGGCCCAGATCGTGGCCGAGGAGGGCCTGGGGCTAGACGTGGTCTCGGGGGCCGAGCTGCTGGTCGCCCGCCGCGCCGGCATGCCCATGGACCAGGTGCACATGCACGGCAACGCCAAAGGCGAGGCCGAGCTGCGCCGGGCGGTGGAGTGGGGCGTCGGCGCAATTGTGGTTGACAGCCTGGACGAGCTGGACCACCTGGCGGCGCTGACCCACGGACTGGAGCGGCCGCAGGGCGTGCTGCTGCGGGTGGCCCCGAACATCGACGCCCACACCCACGCCCACATCGCCACCGGCGGCGCGGCCTCGAAGTTCGGCCTGCCCCTGGAGGCGGTCGGCGCGGCGGCGGCGCGGGTCCTCGACGCCGACGGCCTGCGGCTGCTCGGCCTGCACGCCCACATCGGCTCGCAGCTCTTCGCGGCCGGTGAGATCTGCGCCGCCGTCGCGGTGCTGGCCCGCGAGATGGCCCGCCTGCGCGATACGCTCGGGGTGGACCTGGAGGAACTCAGCCCCGGCGGCGGGCTGGGCGTGCCCTACACCGCCGACATGCCGCCCACC
>JBAXES010000928.1:0-1685 GCA_037140315.1 Chloroflexales bacterium | reverse complement strand
GCCCAGGAGGGCGACTTCTTCGCCGCGACCCCGCTGCTCCAGGCCACGGGCTGGTGGGAGCGGGCCGGCGCGGTTGTGCTCGATGAGTTCGACCCGACCAGCCTGATCGTCCAGGTGCTGCTCAGCGCCGCCGACCTCGCCGCGATGAGCCGCGCCCACCCCGGCAAGCCGGCGATCCAGACCGTCCTGCGCTGGATCGCCCAGGCGATTGCCACGACCACTGACCGCACCCTTGGGGGCGTGCTGTTCCTCGACGAGCTGACCCACCAGGCTGCGCAGGATCGCGCCCAGCTCGATGCGACTCTCCAGATGGCCCTGGCCGAGCTGCCGCCGGCCGAGGATCTCAACCTGCTGATCGGCCTGCCGACCGGCGCGACCCTCGCTGACTACCAGGCCCTCCCGCCTGGCCACACCGCGACCCTACTCACCCAGCTCGCCAAGGAGCGCCAGATTCAGCGCGAGGGCCGCCGCTGCACGAGCCGGATCGAAGCCAGTGGCGGGCGGCTGGCGCTCTTCCTGCGCGCCGAGCACCTGATCGCCCAGCTCGCCCGGCCCGCGCAACCCAAGATCATCCTCGACGCCACCGCCAACCCCGACCTACTGCGCGCGCTCTTCCCGGCCACGCCGATCCAGGTGGAGCGACCGCCGATCCCCGGTGCTCTGCGTGTCGTGCAGGTGATCGGTCGCGACTGGGCTAAGAGCACCCTGCGCGGCGACGGGGCGCAGCCCGGCGATCGACGGCGCGCGCGCTGGTACGACGAGGTGGCCATCCACATCCGATCGGGCCGCCCGACGCTGGTGGTCTGCACGCGGGCCTGCGAGGCGGAGCTGCGCGCGGCCCTGGCCGAGCGAGGCCACCCGACCGTGCAGGTCGCCCACTACGGCGCGCTGCGCGGCTCGAACGCCTACGTGGGGCACGACGTGATCCTGGCCCAGGTCTATCACCCGAACCAGGAGCAGGTCGTGCGCGAGGGGCGGGCGCTCTTCGCCGATGACCCGGAGCCGCTCGATGAGCGGGTGATCCTGGCCGACCAGGTGCTGCGCGATGCGACCGGCGCGGCGTGGCGGGTAGAGGTGCGCACCTTTGCCGACCCGCGCCTGGCTGCGCTGCTCACCCAGCGGCGCGAGGCGGAGTTGCTCCAGTGCGCGCTGCGGGGTCGGCCCTTCGACCACCCGGACACCCAGATCACCCTGCTCTTCAGCCTACCCGTCCCCGGCCTCGCGCCGACGATCCTCGTCCCGGCGGCGCAGAGCGCCGCGAGCAATGGCGGGCGCGAGTCAGCGGTGATCGCGCGGCTCTGCGCCGCCGCCCAGCAGCTGCTCGCTGGCGGCGCGCGGGTCATCGAGGTGACGCAGCTCGCCCGCGCGGCCCAGGTCAGCGGCGTGACGACGCGTAAGCACTGGACGCAGATCGCCGCCCGGCTCCACCTGCGCGCGCTCCGGCGACGGCGGGCGGCGGCGATGCCGCACGGCGGCGTGCGCAGCTACGAGCGCATGGTGCTGGTGCGCCGCGGGCGCCAGGTGCCGCCCGCCCCGCCTGCGCCTGAGCCGGCCACGGGTACGCCGGAGGCTGCGGGCGCGGGAGGGGCGGCGGAGACACCGGCGATGATCGATCAGGCACGGAATCGATCCCTAGTACTCTGTCCATCTTATTCTGATGGGTTGAGCGTCGGGTAGAGCTTCTT
>JBAXES010000927.1:0-1686 GCA_037140315.1 Chloroflexales bacterium | reverse complement strand
CTGGACGATATAGGCGAGCCCGGCGCGCTCGATCAGGGCGCTCGGGTCGATGGCACGCCGACTGAGGGGTAGCTCGCCAGCGTCGGCGAGAGAGAGTACGCGCAGATCTTCAACCAGATGTCGCAGGTGTTCCACCTCGCTGTGCATCACGCCGTAGAGGGTGGCGCTGCCCGTGATTCGCCCGTCTTTCAGACCCTCGGTGTAGCCGCGCAGGATGGTGAGGGGCGTGCGCAGATCGTGGGCGAGGTCGCTGGTCATCTGGTTGAATGAGGCAGCGAGCTGGCCGATCTCATCGCGCGAGCGCACCCGCACCTGCTGATCGAGCTTACCGGCGGCCATGGCCTGCGTGGCGGCGGTGAGCTCGCGGACGGGGCGGGTGAGGGTGCGAGCCAGAAGGCTGCCGAGGACGAGGGCGATCAGGGCGGCGCCCCCAGCGCTGATGGCGGCGGCCCAGGCCACGCGCTCAAGGAAGGTCATCTCAGGCGGCGGCGGGTGATCCCCGCCGGGGGAGCGCACAAAGCGCTCTACCTGGGGGACAAGCACGTAGCCAACGATGCGGCCGCTCACGCTGATGGGCAGGCTGCCGGCAGAGTCGGCCTCGGAGATCTGGGTGCCCACCCGGTAGACGTGACCGCCGAGAACGACGGCGTGGTTGGCGTCGAGCAGGGTGATGCGGCGGCTATAGAAGGCCGTGCGCGGGTCATCGGCAAGCGATTCCTCAACCCCCGCCCAGCTCGTGTGGCGGGTGTAGTAGTCGCCAAGGGTCTGGGAGATGACATCCTGATCACGCGAGGAGAGGAAGCGGTCAAACTCAAAGCGGGTGCGCAGCCCGATCAGGATAGCGACGAGGATGGAGCCGACCACGCCGACCAGCAGGAAGGACAGGGTAAGCTTCACCGCGAGGGAGTGGATCATCGTCTTATCGCCCTACGATCCGGACATCTTCGGCAGCGCGAAGCGGTAGCCCATGCCGTAGACGGTCTCGATATAGCGGGGGTGGCGCGGGTCAAGCTCAATCTTCGTGCGCAGGTTGCGGATGTGGACATCGATAGTGCGCTCGTAGCCCTCGAAGGCATTCCCCGAGATGCGGTCCATCAGGTCGAGGCGCGAGAAGACCTGCCCGGGCGCGGCCATGAGCGTGCTGAGCAGCTCGAACTCCGAGGGCGTCAGATCGACGTACTGGTCGCGGACGCGCACGGTGCAGCCGACGCGATCGACAATAATGTCGGCGGCGCGCAGGAGGTCGGGCTCGATGGCCGGTCGCTGGGCGCGGCGGAGGACCGCGCGGACGCGCGCGATCAGCTCACGGACGTTGAAGGGCTTGGAGAGGTAGTCGTCGGCGCCGAGCTCTAGGCCAAGGATCTTATCCTCATCATCAACCTTGGCCGTGAGCATGATCACCGGGGCAGAACCCTCTTTGCGGTAGGCGTTCATAAACTCATAGCCGCCCATCTCCGGCATCATCAGGTCGAGGATGATCAGGTCGGGCTTCTCGATGCGGGCCACGTAGAGGGCCTCGCGGCCATTGGCGGCCTGGACGACGTGATACATCTCCTGCTCCAGGTAGACGCGGATCATGTCGCGCAGGTTGCGCTCGTCATCGACGATGAGGATGGTCTGGGTCATAGCATTTAGACAAGGGAACAGGGAACAGAAATACCGCATCCTGATGCAGTGCAATTGCCT
>JBAXES010000926.1:0-1687 GCA_037140315.1 Chloroflexales bacterium | reverse complement strand
TTGTTCGGGGAAGGCTGCCAGTAGGCGGGCAAGGTACTCCTGCATCCTTCCGCCTTCATCCTTCATCCTGCGCAGCAGCTCGGCGATCGGCGGGCCGCCGGCGATAAACGTCTGCACGTAGCCCTCCGGCTGGCCCAGGGCCAGGGCTTCGGCCAGCGCCTCCCGCGCCTCTGCGTCTCGGCCCTGGCCAGCCAGCGCGCGGGCGCTCCAGACGAGCGCGGCCAGGAGCGGGTTGATCTGCCCGGTTGCGCGCAGCTGGCTGACCATGGTATCCAGCACGATCAGTGCGTCGGCGTGATCGCCTCGTGCGACCAGTACCTGCGCCAGCAGCAGCTGGTCGCCGAGGCGCTCGCCCGACGGCAGATTGTGGATGCTCAGGCCGCTGGCCTGCGCCCAGCGCTGGGCGCAGGCAAGATCGCCGCGCGTCAGATCGAGGCGGGCCTGGCAGGTGTCCGCCATGGCCTTGCCCCAGGGCGAGGCCATACGCGCCACCGTCTGCTGGAGTTCGTCGACGGTCTGCTGGGCCAGCGCCTCCTCGCCGCGCTCCTGGCGCAGCTCGGCCAGCGACACCAGGCCGATTGCCAGGGCATCGGTCTGCTGCCAGGCGCGGCAGAGCCGCACTCCGTTGGTGATCGACGCGGCGGCCGCGTCGCGGTCGCGCCACTCCCGCTGGACATTCCCGATCGCGATGTGGATGATGCCGGTGAAGGGGTTGTCGGTGCCGCCGGTGTGCGGCTCGGCCATAGCCAGCACCTGGCGCAGGGTGGCGAATGTCTGGTGCAGTCGCCCCTGCTGATGGCGGAGCGCGCCCAGGCTGCTGGCGTAGAGCGTGGCCAGATAGACGTTGCGCGTCGCCTGGACTGCGTCGGCCAGCGGGGCCAGCGCCTCCTCGGCGGCCCGCAGCCGGCCGGCGAAGCGCAGCACGCCACACTGCACCAGCGCCGTCCGGGTTCGCAGCACCAGATCGTCCAGCGGGAGGTCGGCCATGGCCTGCGCTGCCAGCGCCTCGGCCTCGGCGAAGGCACCCTGGAAGAAGCGGAGATACGCCCGGTGCGCGGCGACCTGCCCGCGCACGGCCAGCTGCGTCGGCGCGTCCGCCGCGCCGCTGGCGGCCTCGGCTGCCATGAGGTACGCGTCTGCATCGGCCATCTGCCCGGCGAAGGTGAGCGCCCAGGCGTACGCGCAGCACAGCAGCGGGCGGCGCGCGACGAGGGGTGCCGGCAGCGCGGCCACCCACTGGAGTACCGCCTCTGGCCCCTCGTGGCTGATCACCTCGGCGGCCAGGGCCTCGATGACCTCAGCGGCCTGGTCGTCGTCCGCCGCATCGAGCGCGTAGTCGAGGGCCTCGCGCAGCAGCCCCTGCGCCCGGCACCAGGCGATCGCTCGCTGGTAGAGGGCCGGCACCAGATCGGGCTCAGTCGTGCGCAGGTGCAGGCGCAGAAACTCGGCGAACAGGTGATGGTAGCGATACCAATACCGCGTATGGTCAAGCGGCACCAGGAAGAGGTTGCCTTGCTCGATCTGCTGGAGCCGCTGCTGGCTGCCGACCTCACCGAGAACATGGTCGCAGAGGGGCGCGCACATCCGGCGCAGGATCGCGGTGCGGCACAGAAAGCGCTGGAGCCCGGGATGCAGGCGGGCCAGCACCTCGTCCACCAGATAGTCGGCGACAAAGCGATGGCTGGCC
>JBAXES010000925.1:0-1688 GCA_037140315.1 Chloroflexales bacterium | reverse complement strand
GGGCAGGGCCAGGGGCGCGGCGGTGGCCGCCGGCGCGGCGGTGGCCGCCGGCGCGGCGGTGGCCCCTGCGGCGACCGTCGGCACCGCCAGCGGCGCGTTTGCCCCGCGGGCCGAGAGCGACTTCACATACGCCAGGAGCTGGTTGACCTGGTCGTCGCTGAGCTGGCCGGCGTAGGGCGGCATCACCGGCGAGTAGCCCTTGACCACCTTGGACGTCGAGTTCAGGATCGACTCGCGAACATAGTTCTCATCGGCCAGCGCCGTGGTGCCGTCGACAAGGGGCTGGTCGAAGCCGAAGACATTCTTCAGGCTCGGCCCGGTGCCGCCGCCCGCCATCACGTGACAGCCGACGCAGCCCAGGCTGGTGAAGAGCTTCTCGCCGGCGAGGACCATCGGGTCGCTCAGGCTTGGGCCAACGACCGGCTGGCTGGCGACGCCGCTCGTGTTCACGAGCACCTGGCCGGCCTGGATGCTGCCGTCGGGCATGATCACCTGGCCGGGGGTGACGAGCCAGGCCTGGTAGTCGCTCAGGCTCATCACCGTCACCGTGCCGCCCATCAGCGAGTGCTCGGTGCCACAGTACTCAGCGCAGAACAGGTGGTACTGGCCGGGCTTGGTGGCCTCGAACCAGAGTGTGGTGTAGCGACCGGGCAGCACATCCTGCTTCACGCGAAAGGCCGGGACATAGAAGCTGTGGATGACATCCTGCGAGGTCATGATCAGGCGCACCGGGCGACCGATCGGCACGTGCAGCTCATTATTCTCACGCTTGCCGTTGGAGTGCTGGGTGTGCCACATCCACTGCTTGCCGATCACGTAGATATCGATCGCCTGCGCCGGGGGCGTGCGCATCTGCACATACAGGAAGGCGCCCCAGAAGAAGACGCCCAGGGCCAGGATCAGCGGGATGATCGTCCAGGTCAGCTCCAGGCGCAGGTCAGAGGATGGCGGGTTCGCGCGGTCAACCTGCTGGCTGCGGTGGTAGCGGACGACCAGATACAGGACGACGAAGGGCAGCACGCCTGCGAAGAGCAGGCTCAGGCTCACGAGGGCAAAGTAGAGCAGATCGATCGGGCCTGCGAAGGTCGACGCCTGATCTGGGAAGAAGGAGAATCCTTGCATACGCGCTTCCTAGTGCGCTATCGCGCAGGGAACAGGGAACAGGGAACAGGGAACGGTTAGCTGCTTACCTCATTCCCACATGCCTGCCTGATCCTGTACTAGCGGTCGTCAGCATTGCCGACATCAAGAGGTTCCTGCCATCTCTGTCGTGGCGGGCCGTGCCCGCCTCTTTCGCGATCTTGCCTTGATCAACAGGGCTTCATGGCTACATACTGCTCCCTGTTCCCTGTTCCCTTATGCTCACCCCGCCTGGGGCGTCGGCCCTTGCGGGGTGCCGCGTGGGCCCGACCCGCGAGCGAGCAGCGCGATCAGCGCGATGATCGCGAGCACGGTGAGGACGCCGGCCACACGCGTGATTGTCATCACCAGGCCGGTGTAGCTGCCCGTCTGCGGATCATAGTGGTAGCAGAGCAGCAGCAGCTGGTCGGCGAGGCCGCCGATCTTATTGCCGGATGCCTCGACCAGGCCAAGGCGCAGGTCGCTGGCGTTAAAGATCACGCCAAAGAAGTAGCGCGACACCCGGCCCGGCGGCGTCAGCACCACGATCCCGGCGGCGTGGGCGTACT
>JBAXES010000924.1:0-1688 GCA_037140315.1 Chloroflexales bacterium | reverse complement strand
CCAAGGTCTGGTAGACTTCTTGGTATGCAGCTTCCTGATGTCAACCTCGATGCCATCTCCGATCCCGCAACCCGCGAGGTCATTCAGCAGTTGCTCAACATCATCGAGGCGCTGGCTGCGGAAAACGCCGCCCTGCGCGCCGAAAACCAGCAGTTGCGCGATGAAGTGGCGCGGCTCAAGGGCAGTTCGGGCAAGCCAGATATCAAGCCCTCGGTGAAGCCGCCGCCTGCCGACCACTCCTCAGAAGCCGAGCGCCAGACCCGCACCCCCCGCGGCAAGCCCAAGAAAAACGAAACCCTTACCGTCACCCGCGAGGAACGCCGCACGGTCGACCCCGCGACCCTGCCCCCTGACGCCCGCTTCAACGGTACGCGCGAGACCATTGCCCAAAACCTCATCTTCCAGGTCGAGGTCATCCGCTTCCTGCGTGACGAGTGGTTCGTTCCTTCCACCAATACGACGATCCTCGCACCCCTGCCGCCCGGCTACCGTGGCGGCTTTTCTCCCTCGATCCAGACCCTCATCCCGGCCCTCGGCCACGACACCTCCAACGTCAGCCAGCCGGCCTTGCTCCACTTCCTTCGAACCCTGGGCGTATCGATTGGTGCCGGAACCGTCGCCCGACTGCTCGCCGATGCCACCGGTCGCTGGGCCGAAGAGGCTGAGGCTATCCATCAGGCCGGGCTTGCCAGTGGGCCGTGGGTCGCCACCGACCAGACGTCGACCCGGGTGGACGGCCAGAACGAAGTCTGCCACGTCGTGGGCAACACCCTGTTCATCAGCTACCACACCCGGCCTGGCGGCACACGCCAGGATGTGCTGGCCGTGCTCTGGGGGCAGGAGCTGCGCTTCCGCCTGAACGCAGAGGCTGTTGCGTGGCTGGAGCGAACCAGCCTGCCAGCCCCGCTCCGTGCGCGTCTGCTCCTGGCGCTGCCCTGGGAGCGCGACCTGCGCCGGGCGGAGTTCCACGAGCAGTTGACCACCGCAGGCATGACCCTCGGTCGTCAGCAGCTCCAACAGGTCGGCGACGCGCTCGCCGTGGCGGCCTACCACGCCCAAACGAGTGTGCCGATTGTGGAATGGCTCCTCAGCGACGATGCGACCGTCTATGACCACCTGGCAGACGGCCACGGGCTGTGCTGGGTGCACGACTGGCGGCACGATGCCAAGCTGCGACCGGTGGTGGCGAGCCATCTGCGCGAGCTGCAGGCGTACCGCACGAAGTATTGGGAGCTGTACCGGGGGTTGGCCACGTACCGGCTGTCGCCGAGCGCGGCGGAGCGGGCGCGCTTGCGTGCGGCGTTCGACGCGTTGGTAACGAGCAAGACGGGCTACGACGCGCTGGATGAGCGGATTGGCAAGACCGCGGACAAGCGCGAGCAGTTGTTGGCGGTGCTGGAGCTACCAGACTTACCGCTGCATAACAACGATATGGAACTCGGAGCGCGACGGCGCGTGCGCAAACGCGATGTGAGCTTCGGGCCACAGTCGCGGGCGGGTGCACGTGCCTGGGACACGTTCCAGACCATCGCGGCCACGGCTGCGAAACTTGGCGTGGGGCGGTATCACTACCTCCACGACCGGCTGGTCAACCCCGAGACCACGCCCTCACTTGCCGAGCGCATCGCCGAGCGCTCGCACCTCGCGGCTCTCCCCGCTGGCTGATCCAGCGATTATGGAGAGGATAC
>JBAXES010000923.1:0-1690 GCA_037140315.1 Chloroflexales bacterium | reverse complement strand
GATGTGGCCGCTGAGCAGCCCGCCATCGCCGCGACGATGCGCGACCTGGCCGCCGCCCTGCGCGCCGGCGAGGTGGACGCCGCCGTCGCCCTCTTCGCGCCCGAGGTGCGAAACGACTACCGCGACCTCTTCGCCGCGCACCCGCAGCGCCTGGCCGCCATGGCCGCGCCGCTCGATGCCGCCACCCTCAGCTTCCTCTCGGCCTACGCCGAGGCCGAGGACGGGCGGCGCAGCGCCGAGGTCGCCGTGCAGGTCGACGGCATTACCTTTGCGGTCGCCCTGGTGAAAGTCGATGGCCGCTGGCTCATCAAGACACTCTAGCCAACCTGCGGGGCAACACTATGCGCGCCCGATACACACTCCTGGCCCTCGTCGTGATCGCCCTGCTCGCGGCCCTGCCCGCCGCGCCCGCCCGCGCGTGGGGCAATCTGCTGGCCCACCCGCGGATCAATGTGCGCGCGCTGGCTGGCTTCGAGACGGCCTACGCCAAGACGCCGAAGTACGCCCGCGCACCCCTCGACCACAGCCTACTGCTGCGCGGCATGGGCGTCGTCACCCCCGGCAAGCTCACCGTCACCGATGAGCCGCTGACCCTCGATGTCGCCGGCTGGATCGAGCACGGCGGCTTCTCGGCCGATGAGCCCGAGGCCTACGCCGCCCTGCGTCACTTCTACGATCCGCTCGCCCTCAACGGCGGCGCCCACTACCTGACCGACCAGGTGCCCGACAGCAGCTTCCCCAACCCGCAGATCGACGCGCGCACCTGGGCCATCAGCCACCCCGAGAACCCCTATAGCTGGCAGCGCGCGCTCCAGATCTACAAGCTCTCTATGGAGAGCCCGCGCGACCGCGAGGCCAACCTGGCCTACGCCCTGCGCTCGCTCGGCGAGACTATGCACCTGCTGGCCGATATGTCGCAGCCGGCCCACGTGCGCAACGACAGCCACCTCTACGACGAGCCGATTGAGGACAATGTTGGCGTGGAGATCATTGACCGCCACGCCGCCGGGGCGCTCGACTCGCGCTTCCACCTCCAGGCTACATCGGCCGACGCGCTGATCGACAGCGTCGCCCGCTACACCAACGTCAACTTCTACTCGTCGGACACGATCTATAACCCCGCCGACCCGCAGGCCCTGCCGCGCAATGGCGAGGCCTCCTACAACAGCCCGAGCTTCGACGCGCTCACCTTTCAGGAGTCCGACTACACCTACTACGCTAACTTCGATGTCGGCAAAGTGCCGATGGCCCAGTGGACCTACAGCGCCTACATGCTCGATCTGCTGCACGCGCCCGGTGCTCGCGGCTTCCATGTCCCGGCCGCCTTCGCCGACGAGCAGGCGAAGGTGCTGATCCCGCTGGCGATCCAGGCGAATGTGCGGCTCCTCAACATGTTCTTCCCGACCCTCGAGCTGACGCTCAAGCCGGGGCTGACCGCCGACGGCCAGGTGCAGTACGGCGGCGAGCTCGCCCACCAGATCGAGAGCGACGCGGCCTGGCAGCCCGCGCAGGGCGGGCCGGGCGCGATCCACTACACCGGGGTCGGCCAGCTCTACCGGCTGCGCGAGCGCGAGATCAAACCCCTGGCCGAGATCCAGTTCGTGGGCGGGCGGGTTCGTGACCAGGTGGTGATCGACCAGCACGCCGCCGGGCTGCGACATCAGCGGGAACACGTGGCCGGGCTGCACCA
>JBAXES010000922.1:0-1690 GCA_037140315.1 Chloroflexales bacterium | reverse complement strand
CGACATGGCCCTGCCCGATGTGGTGGTGGTCCCCGGCAGCACCGCCGAGGTGGCCGCCGCAGTGCGGGTTGCGGTCGGCATGGGTGTGCCGGTGATCGCCCGCGGCGCCGGCACCGGCCTGGCCGGAGGGGCCGTCCCCGAGGTTGGCGGCATGGTGCTCTCGCTGGCCCGCCTCGACCGGGTGCTCAGCGTCGACCAGGGGGCGCGCACCGCCGTAGTGCAGCCGGGTGTGGTGAACACCGACCTGAGCCTGGCCGTCGCGCCCTACGGCCTGCACTTCGCGCCCGACCCGAGCAGCCAGCGCTCGAGCACGGTGGGCGGCAACGCTGGCAGCAACGCCGGCGGCCCACACTGCCTCAAGTACGGCGTCACCACCAACCACATCCTCGCCGCAACGCTGGTGCTCGCTGACGGCAGCGTGATCCGCCTCGGCTCTGCGGCGGCGGACGCCCCCGGCTACGACCTGATCGGCGCGGTGGTGGGCAGCGAGGGCACCCTCGGCATCATCACCGAGCTGACGGTGCGGCTCACCCGCGATGCCGAGGATGTGCGCACGTTCCTGGCGGTCTTTGATGATCTGGAGGCGGCCGGGGCCTGCGTGTCGGCGATCATCGCCGACGGGATCATCCCCGCAGCGCTGGAGATGATGTCTGGCGAGGGCATCGCCGCCATCGAGGCGTCGGCCCACGCCGGCTACCCGCCCGACGCGCGGGCGGTGCTGCTGATCGAGATCGACGGCCTGCGCGAGGACCTGGCCGACGAGGCCCGGCGCATCGCCGCCGTGTGTGCGGCCAGCGGTGCCCGCGAGCTGCGCGCCGCCGCTGACGCCGCCCAGCGCGAGCGGCTCTGGGTTGGGCGCAAGGGCGCCCTGGCCGCCTGCGCGCGGATCGCCCCGCACTACCATATCGTCGATGGGGTGGTACCGCGCTCGCGCCTGCCCGAGGTGCTCCGCTACAGCGAGGAGGTGGCCGCCCGCTACGACCTGAAGGTGGTGAATATCTTCCACGCCGGGGACGGCAACCTGCACCCGCTGCTGCTCTTCGACCTGCGCGTGCCCGGCACCCGCGAGCGGGCGGTCGCCGCCGGCGAGGAGATCCTGAGGGCCTGCGTGGCCGCCGGCGGCACGATCAGCGGCGAGCACGGGATCGGGATGGAGAAGCGCGACTATATGCCCTGGCTCTTCACCGCGCACGACCTGTCCGCCTTCGCCGACCTGCGGGCGGCCTTCGACCCGGCCGGGGTGATGAACCCCGGCAAGCTCCTGCGGACGGGCGCCCCCCCCGCCGATCAGCGCCCCACGCAGATCTTCCGGCGGACGACCGAGCGCGGGGCCTGGATCTGATGGACTACGCGCTCTACAGCAAGCTGCCCGCACAGGTGATCGCCCCGGCCACGGCAGAGGAACTCGCCAGCTGCCTGCGCGAGGCCAGCGCCTGCGGCCACGCCGTGGTGCCCTGGGGCGGCGGCACGCGCCAGGGCCTGGGCGGCGCGCCCTCCCGCTACGACATCGCCCTGAGCATGGCCGGCCTCTCCGGCCTGGTCGAGTACAGCCCGTCCGACCTGGTGATCAGCGTGGGGGCGGGGATGCGCCTCGGCGCGGTGCAGGAGCTGCTGGCCGGCCACGGCCAGTGGCTGCCCTGGGACCCGCCGCTGCCCAACCGGGCGAGCATCGGCGGCCTGCTGGCGAGCG
>JBAXES010000921.1:0-1690 GCA_037140315.1 Chloroflexales bacterium | reverse complement strand
TGGTGAGGGTGTTGCCTTCCAGGATGGACGGGCTGCTGATGGTCATCGTCAGCGTGTCGTCGTTGCGGATTGTTCCTGTGCCCTGGCTATTGCCCAGCGTCACCGCGATCGGCCCGGCTCCTGACGTTCTCAGGTTCGACAGCTGGACGGCGAAGACCCTGTCGGGTTCGACGGTGGTGTTGCCCTTCACATTTACGGTGATCGTGCCCGTGAGGCTGCCCGCCGGGATGGTCAGCGTGCCGGTGTTGGTGATGTAGTCGCTGCCCGCGATGGCCGTCTGGTTGAGCGTGGTGTAGTCCACGCTCACGTCTCTCGCGGCTACGATGCTCAGGCTCACCGTGAAGACAAACGGCGTGGTGCCGGCGTTGCCCTCAGGCGCCGTCACGCTGTTGATCGACACCGTCGCGCTGTCATTGTCGAGGTTGGTCAGGCTGATCGCCTGCGCGAACTTCGCGCCGTAGAAGGGGTCGGCGCTGCTGGCCGCCCCGAGCTGCGCCTGGTAGGCGATATCCCCGTCGACCACGGCGTCGTCCACGCCGGTGACGGTGACGGTCTGGGCCGTCCTCCAGTTCGCCGGGGTGAAGGTCAGGCTGTCCGGGCTGACCGTGCCCTCGCTCGGGTCGCTGCTGGCCAGCGGGATGGTGACATCTGCGGTGGGCTGGCTGTTCAGCCATACGCCGAACGTCATCTGCTTCTGCGCGCCGTTAGCCTCGCTGGTCGTCCCGGCTTTGGTCGAGACATTCACCCCCGCCACATCATTATCATTGATCGTGAAGATGTACTTGGCTGGCGTGCCCAGGTTGGCGTTGGTGGGCGCGCCGATCTCAGCGACGATCGTCTCGGGGTCCTCCGCGATGAGATCGTTGATCACATCGAAGGGCAGCCGGACGCTGGTGGCGCCGGGCGGGATGCTCACGGTGCCGCTGCTCAGGCCGGTGTAGTCGCTCCCCACCGTCGCGCTGCCGCTGATCGTGTAGGGCACTGAGACGTAGGATGTGCTCGCGTTGCTTAGGGCGATGCTCAGGTAGGCCCGGCCCGTCGTCCCCTCGGTCAGCGTGCTCGCGTTGCCGACGAAGCGCACCGTTGGCGTGCTGCTCTGATCATAGATCGTCAGCGTGGCCGTGTCGGGGCCGCTGATCGTCGCGCCGCTGAGGTTGCTGAGCTTGATCAGAACCGTCTCGTTCGGCTCCTTGATCGTGTCGGTGAGGATGGTGATCGGGATCTGCGCCGTGTCAGTGCCGGGCGGGAAGGTCAGCGTGCCGCTCGCCGCCAGATAGTCCTGGCCGAGGCCGGCGGTCGCGCTGCCATCGCTGGTCGCGTAGCTCACCGACACCGTGTTCGCCCGCACGGCGCCGGCAGGCTTGATCGTTACATTGACTACCGCCGACACCGAGCCATCATCCTCCCGCGCGAAGATAGCGGGCTCAACGAAGGCCAGCGTCACCACCGGTGCCGGCGTGCTGGTGGGCGCTGCCACAGTGGTCGGCGTCACCGTGCTGGTCGGCGTGATCCCGCCAATCGGCTGGCGCGTGGCCGTGGCCGTCGCGATCTGTGTCGGAAGGCTGGGCGCCGCGCGGGTGGCCGTCGGATTCGGCGTGTTCGTGGCCACCGTGACAGGGGACGTCTGCCCGATCGGGTTGCGGATCGCGGTGGCGACGGGGTTTGCGCCGCCAGGCTGCCTCGTCGGTGT
>JBAXES010000920.1:0-1695 GCA_037140315.1 Chloroflexales bacterium | reverse complement strand
CGCGACCGGCAGTTCTAGTTGTCATCGACCGGCAAATCTAATTATCGCTCAACACAGGAAGGCGTTGAACGGGCTGATCGCCGCGCCGATGTTGCGCAGGAGCTGCACGCGCACCTTGGTGATGTAGGCCAGCTCCTTAAAGGCCTCGGTGTAGACCAGGCCGTGGTAGGCGGGCGTCGGCTGGGTGAACGCGGGGAAGCGCCCGTTGGCCCAGTTGAACCTGCCGCTGTCCACAATCAGCCCGCCGATGGAGGTGCCGTGGCCGCCGATGTACTTGGTAGCCGAATGAACCACAATGTCAGCACCGTAATCGATCGGCCGCCAGAGGTAGGGCGTCACGGTGGTGGCGTCCACGATCACCGGCACGCCGGCCGCGTGGGCGATGGCCGCGATCCGCTCCAGATCAAGCACATCGAGCTTCGGGTTGCCGATCAGCTCCAGGAAGACCGCCTTGGTACGCTCATCGATGGCGGCTGCGAAGCCATCGTAGTCGCGTCCGTCCACAAAGCGGGTGGTGACGCCGCGCAGCGGCAGCTCCTCCTGGAAGAAGGTGTAGGTGCCGCCGTAGAGGTCGGTGGAGGCGACAATATTGTCGCCGACGGTGGCCAGGGTCAGGACGCTGAAGGCGGTGGCGGCCTGGCCCGAGGCGACGGCCAGCGCGCCGACGCCGCCCTCCAGGGCCGCAATGCGCTGCTCCAGCACGTCCTGGGTGGGGTTGCCGACGCGGGTGTAGATGTAGCCGACCTCCTCAAGGTCGAAGAGCCGCGCGGCGTGGCCCGAGTCCTTGAAGGCGAAGGAGGTCGAGGCGTAGATCGGCACGGCGCGCGCGCCGGTGGTGGGGTCGGGCACCTGGCCGGCGTGCAGGGCCAGCGTGTCGAAGCCGGTGAATGTAATTTCGTCGGTTGTCATGGGGCCGCTCCTTATCCAAGGATGTCGCTGCGGTTAACTTAATATATTTACGTTATATTGTCAAATACAACCATCTACAGCCCATCGAGCGCCTGGCGCAGGTCGGCGATCAGGTCGTCCAATTCCTCGATGCCCACCGAGAGCCGCACCAGATCGTCCGGCACGGCCAGCGGCGTGTCGGCGGTGCTGGCGTGGGTCATCGTCGCCGGGATCTCGATCAGGCTCTCGACGCCGCCCAGGCTGACGGCGAAGGTGAACAGGCGGGTGCGCCCGATCAGGGCGTGGGCGGCCGCCGCCCCGCCGCGCAGGCGGATGGAGACGATCCCGCCGAAGCCGCGCATCTGGCGCTTGGCCAGCTCGTGCTGGGGGTGCTGCTCTAGCCCGGGGTAGTAGACCTCGGCGATCGCTGGGTGCTCCCGCAGGACGTGGGCGATGGCCTGGGCGTTAGCCGCGTGGATGCGCATGCGCGCGGCCAGGGTCTTGATGCCGCGCAGTACCAGCCAGCTATCGAACGGCCCGGGCACCGCGCCCACGGCGTTCTGCAGGAACTTCAGCTTTATTACACGTCGTCGGTGAGGTAGATCACGCTCTTCTGCCCCTGGTAGACACTGCCGTCCGTCACTGGCTGGCCGCTCTTCGAGCGCGGGATGCCCTTGATGTAGGGCTTGAACACATTCACCGCCGAGGCGTAGTAGAGCGGGATGTAGGCCGCGTCCTTCACCAGCAGCCGCTCGGCCTGGATGTACAGGTCGGCGCGCTTCTTTTTGTCCTGCTCGCCCGCCGCCG
>JBAXES010000919.1:0-1696 GCA_037140315.1 Chloroflexales bacterium | reverse complement strand
ACCCGAACGGAAAACTGCTCGCTTTAGTGTCTTGACAAAGGGGTCCACCATAGGCAGATCGGCGCGCACGACCTGCACGAGCAGGCGATCATCAACCTGCGCCAGCGCACCGACGACCGCGGCAGCTATACCGTCACCGGCGAGGGCGCGCGGCGGCTGGTGATCTTCAACACCCAGGACGGCTTTGACGCCAC
Source organism: Chloroflexales bacterium (assembly GCA_037140315.1). Lineage (GTDB taxonomy): Bacteria > Chloroflexota > Chloroflexia > Chloroflexales > Chloroflexaceae > Oscillochloris. The sequence continues at coordinate 1,502 of JBAXES010000919.1, read as the reverse complement.
CCGGCTGCTGCTGCCGGACGTGCTCGCCGGCCTGCGCGGCCAGTTCCCCGGGCGCATGGTGATCGGCGTGCCCAACCGCGACATTATGATCCTCTTCAGCGACGCCGATGAGACCATCCTGGCCAACGTGGCCAGCCAGATTGAGGCCGACGCCGCCCAGCAGGCCAATGGGCTGACCGACCGGCTCTTCACGCTGGATAGCGGCGAGGTGCGCGAATATGCGTGGGAGTGATCCAAATGCAGCATGCTGCATGATCTTGCAGCTCGGGGGGTTATGGAGACTGCGGCGATTGCCTTACTGATCATCTGCTACTGCGCCGCGGGCTACCTGGCGTGGCGGCAGCGGTCCCCGATCTACCTGCTCGCCATCGTGTCGGGCCACCTGAGCGCGCTGACCTCGCCCCTGTGGCGGCTGCTCTACGGGGTGAGCTACGGCGTGAGCCTCGACAGCGTGCAGGCCACGATCACCCAGCCGGCGCCCGCGTCGATCATCCTGGCCGCCGGCTGGCACTACCCCCTGCCGGCGCTGCTGGTGCTCTACCTCTACATCACCCGCTGGTGGTTCCCCGGCGGCGTCACGGGCATCCTCACCTACCTGATCTTCCTGCTCTACCACCTGCTGATCGAGCTGGTGGGCCTGCGGGCCGGGCTGTGGTCGTACCGCGGGGCCGCCCTGCCCCTGGGCCTGCCGAGTCCGCTGCTGGCGGCGATCATGGCCGGGCTGGTCTCGTACGCGACCCTGTACATGCTGCTGTCGACGTATCGCTACGCATGGCTAAGCATGGCCTTCGCCGTCATCCCGTCGGTGCTGCTGGTCAGCATACTCGTCCACGGGCTGCTCGGCGCGCCGCTCTGGATCGCCCTGGCCCTCAACGGCGCGTCCTGGGCGGTGGGGTTCGGCACCATCAGCGCGCTGGCCCTGCTGCTCTGGGCTATCCAGATCATCACCGGCGGGATCCGCCGCGTGGAGTAACTATTGCTAGCGGGGGTTTGGGGGCCGCAGGCCCCCGGAAAACCTTTTCTTTTCTTCGGAGGGGCTTTGCCCCTCCGAGCCTCCCCGCCGAGGGGAAACTATGCTCACTCCCGACATGCTGATCGCCGCCTACAGCAGCGGCATCTTCCCAATGGCCGACGAGGGCGGCGCGATCGGCTGGTACGAGCCGACGGTCCGCGCGGTGATCCCGCTCGACGACGGCTTTCGCGTGCCGGGCCGGCTGGCCCGCACCGTGCGCAGCAGTCGCTTCGAGCTGCGCGTGGACACCGCCTTCGAGGCGGTGGTCTGCGCCTGCGCCGAGGCGGCGCCGGGGCGCGAGACGACCTGGATATCGGAGGAGATCGTGCGGGCCTACGGCGAGCTACATCAGCGAGGGTTCGCCCACAGCGTCGAGAGCTGGCGCGAGGGGCGGCTCGTGGGCGGGCTGTACGGGGTGGCCATCGGCGGCCTGTTTGCGGGGGAGAGCATGTTCCACACCGAGCGCGACGCGAGCAAGGTGGCCCTGGTG
>JBAXES010000918.1:0-1697 GCA_037140315.1 Chloroflexales bacterium | reverse complement strand
CCGTGGCCCTGCTCAACTTCGACGGCGGCGATCTGGCGGCCGGTGAGCGCGGTTTCCTGAACCACCCGCAGCGCCATGCCGAGTTCCGCGACCACGCGCCGGCCGCGCTGGATCTGGCCGCGCGGCTGGGCTGCGCGCGCCTCAACGCGCTGGTCGGCCGCTGGCTGCCCGGCGAGACCCGCGAGAGCCAGCTCGCCCGCGTCTGCGAAAACCTGGCCTGGGCATGCGACCTTGCCGCCCACGCCGGGGTGACGGTGCTGCTGGAGGCGCTGAACACCTGGGAGACGCCTGGCTACATTCTGGGCAGCACCGCCGCGAGCCTGGCCCTGATCGACGCTGTGGGCGCGCCGAACCTGGCCCTCCAGTACGATGTGTACCATATGCAGCGCATGGAGGGCAATATCTGCGCGACGGTCGCCGCCCACGCCGGGCGCATCGGCCACATCCAGTTCGCCGACTCGCCCGGGCGCGGCCAGCCCGGCACCGGCGAGCTGAACTTCCCCTATATCTTCCAGGCCATCGAGGCCAGCGGCTACCAGGGCTACGTCGGCGCGGAGTATGTGCCGGTGGGCGGGCTAGAGGCGAGCTTGGGCTGGCTGCGTGGTTGGTGACGAGTGATGAAGGGTACTATTTTCATATATCTACCTCTGGGTAGTTGTCTTTTCACTCCAACTATGGTACATAGTATTCTTGTGCGCCACTGGGTGTTCATACCCAAACGAGCGACCAAGAGAGGAACGTAGCCATGTCTCACCAAGATCTAGACCCGGACGTGCTTGCCGCTGACTGCGCCACAGCGGCGGAGCAGGCGGCGAAGCAGGCGGCGGAGCAGGCCCAGCTAGCCTACGAGCTCGCCCGTGTCGTGCAGCTTGAGGCCACGCGGGCCGTCAACGAGGCGATACGCAATATGAAGGCCCATCTGCTGACCCTGCCCCCCGACACCCCCCAGGCCAAGTATCTGCGCAAGTGGATCCGCAAGCTGGAGCAGAATTCGGCGGTGCAGAAGGTTTTGGTGGCGTAGGCTGCTGCCGGGATGGGTGTGGCGCGCCGCACCCATCCCCGCGCCATCAGCCCGTGTTGGCCCCTCAGCTCCCCGCCCCTTCGCGGTGTTCGCCTGCTTCACGTCTATCGCGATCCAGACTCCCACGAGTAGACCGGCGGACACTGGCGCCTCGTGAAGCTGAATGCCAGCGGCCTGGGCACCTGGAAGCTGTCGATCTCCTCCGGGGTGAGCTCGCGGCCCACCCGGCAGGCCGCCGCCCGCCGCAGGTCCTCGCTGGAGACAAGGTACTGGCGGGCGGTGCCATCTTCTGAGGCGGTGAGGATGCGCGAGCCGTCCGGGCTAAACACCGCGCTATAGACAGGGAGCGTGTGCCCACTGAAGGTGACCAGCAGCTGGCCGGCGCTGTCCCACAGTCGTACCGTGCGATCATTGGATGCGGTCAGGATACGCGTGCCATCGGGGCTGAACACTGCGCTTCTGACCGAGGACAGGTGGCCGCTGAGGGTGGCGAGAGGCTTGCCCGCAGTGTCCCACAGCCGGGCGGTGTAATCGTCTGAGGCGGTGAGGATGCGTGCGCCGTCGGGGCTGAACACCGCGCTGTAGATCAGCTTCGCCTGACCGTTGAGGGTGACGCTGAGGGTGGCGAGGAGCTGGCCGCTGGTATCCCACAGCCGCGCCGTGCCATCAGCCGAGG
>JBAXES010000917.1:0-1701 GCA_037140315.1 Chloroflexales bacterium | reverse complement strand
GTAGGAGGAAGGACTGCGCATGGCGGAGCCGGATAGCCTATTGCAGCTCGGGATCGAGGCCGCTCGTGATGGGAATAAGGAAGAGGCCCGCAATCTCTTCCGCCTGCTTACTCGCCAGGATCCCACCAATGCTCAGGCATGGCTCTGGCTTGCCGGGGTGGCCGAGAACCGCGAGGAGCGCCAGGCCGCCCTCGAGCACGTCATTGAGATTGACCCCACGAACGAGATGGCGGTCAAGGGCCTACAGGCTCTCGGGGCGCGCCCCGGCAGCCGCGCCGCCGCGCCGCCCGTGGAGCTCGTGGAGCCTGCGCCGTCGCCTGCCCCCAGCACCTACGGCGATACTTTTGGCGATGATGATGACCCGTTCGCCGAGCTGAACAACCTCTCCGGTGTCATGGCTGACGCCGAGGGGCCGGTTCGCCGCGACCCACCTCTGGCGATGACGACCAGCGACGACCCGGACACGAACATCCCCAGCCTGAGCGGCGGTCGCCCGTCGAGCAGCGGTCGCCCCAGCGCCTATGACGATGATGACGGCACGGTGCCCGCCCCCCGCAGCATGAGCCCCCTGCTCAGCATCCTCCTCGGGTTCGTCGCCATCCTGCTGATCGGGTTCCTGATCGTCTTCTTCTTCTTCAGCGGGAGTAAGCCGCAGGTCGCGAACCGGCCAACCACCCAGCAGACTGCCGCTGCTGCGGGCGCTGCGACGGCGGCGGCGATCACCGCGCCGACCACGGTGCTGGGCGGAGACTCGGGCACGACCCAGCCAGTCACGGCGACAGCGACCCTCCAGCAACCCACCGTTGAGCCGACCGCAGCTCAACCCACTGCCGCCCCCACGACGGATGTGAGCCAGGCGAACCCGGTGATCGTCCAGGCGAACACACCGCTCCAGAGCCAGGGCTGGCTCTACGACTTCAACCAGCCAACCTACGCCGCCCCGATCATCGGAGCGCTCGGCAAGTATCAGCCAACTAATGGCCGCTTTGCCGTCGTGCTGATCTTTGCGGTGAATAACACAGGGACGGCCCAGGCGATCCCGGCGAACTTCTTTGTCCTTAAGGACGCCCAGGGCCGCGTCTGGGAGGCTCGACCCGAGGTCTCCGATGCCTATGTGGTCTCCGGCGTTAACGCAGACCTGAGCCATGGCCAGCAGATCCCGCCTGATGGCGTCACCCGCAGCGTCGCCCTGATCTTTGACGTAGCCCCCGATGCGACGAACCTGGTCTTCTTCGCCCGCAGTAACCCCGCCCAAGGCTGGCTGGTCTTACCGAATGTCTAGAGCAAGCGATCTGGGGCGGGCATCGCCCGCCTCAGACCCTTCCCCCCCTCAACGTGACCGACCCCACATCACCTAAGCTGAACCTTGAGCACCTGCTGCGTATGGGGGTCTCGGCCGCCCGCGCCGGCAAGCGCGACGCCGCCCGCTCGCTCTTCCTCGCCCTCACCCGCGAGTACCCCAACGATGCGCGGACCTGGCTCGGGCTGGCCAGCGTGGCCACAAGCCCGGTCGAGCAGCGCGATGCCCTAGAGCATGTCGTCGCGATCAACCCGGAGCACCCCCAGGCCCTGCGGGCGCTGGCCAGCCTCGCGCTCAGCCCCGACGCCGGGCAGGCCAGCCAAGCCCCGCCGGAGCCGATCGTGTCCAGCGCGCCGCCCGAGCCGGTCGCCGCCGCCGCTTATGCGCCGCCACCCGAGGAT
>JBAXES010000916.1:0-1701 GCA_037140315.1 Chloroflexales bacterium | reverse complement strand
TTCATCCCTCATCCCTCATCCCTCATCCCTCATCCCTCATCCCTCATCCCTCATCGCGCTCCACGGTGCGCTGGAGGCCGGCTGGTGCCTGCCCGCACTCGGGCTGACCCTCTACACCGACGCCGAGATTTTCGGCGTCCGCCAGCGCCGTCCGCTCGCCGAGCGCCGCCGCAGAGCGCGCAGCGCCGAAGATCGCACCGCCTTCCTGCGTGGCCTCAAGGTCAGCGACTACATCGTGCATATCGAGCATGGCATTGCCGTCTACGAGGGCATGATCCGCCGCACGGTCGGCGAGATCGAGCGCGAATACCTGGTGCTGCGTTACGCCGCCGCCGATAAGATCTACGTGCCGGTCGATCAGATCGACCGGGTGGCCCGCTATATCGGCGCGGGCGATAGCGCGCCCACCCTCACCCGTCTGGGCACCCAGGACTGGGAGCGCGCCAAGCGCAAGGCCCGCGCCGCCGTCCAGGATCTCGCCCAGGATCTGCTCACCCTCTACGCCCAGCGCCAGACCAAGCGCGGCCACGCCTTCACCCCCGACAACGAGTGGCAGCGCGAGCTTGAGGGCTCCTTCCCCTATATCGAGACCGACGACCAGCTCCGCGCCCTCACCGAGGTCAAGGCCGATATGGAGCACGATGTGCCCATGGACCGCCTGATCTGCGGCGATGTCGGCTTCGGGAAGACTGAGGTGGCCCTGCGCGCCGCCTTCAAGGCCGTGCAGGACGGCAAGCAGGTGGCCATCCTGGTGCCCACCACCGTGCTCGCCCAGCAGCACTTCGACACCTTCTCCCGGCGCATGGCCGCCTTCCCGGTGGTGGTCGAGATGCTCTCGCGCTTCCGCTCGGCGAAGGAGCAGGATGTCATCCTGAGCGATCTTGCGCGCGGGAGGGTTGACATAATAATTGGAACACACCGCCTACTCAGCAAGGATGTCTCCTTCAGAGACCTGGGGCTAGTGGTGGTGGACGAGGAGCAGCGCTTCGGGGTGCGCCACAAGGAGCGGCTCAAGCACCTGCGCGCCGAGGTCGATGTGCTCACGCTCACGGCCACGCCCATCCCGCGCACGCTGCACATGGCCATGGCCGGCATCCGCGACATGAGCGTGATCGACACCCCGCCCGAGGACCGCGTGCCGATCAAGACCTACGTGCTGCCCTACGACGAGGCGCTGATCCGCGAGGCTGTCCTGCGCGAGATCGAGCGCGAGGGCCAGATCTACCTCGTCCACAACCGGGTGCAGAGCATCTACCACGTGGCCAACCACCTGCGCAACATCGTGCCCGAGGCCAGCGTGGGCGTGGGCCACGGCCAGCTCGACGAGCGCGAGCTGGAGCGGGTGATGCTCGACTTCTTCGAGGGCCGCTACGATGTGCTGGTCTGCACGACGATCATCGAGAGCGGCCTGGACGTGCCTAACGCCAACACGATCATCATCGACGACGCCACCAACTACGGCCTGGCCCAGCTCTACCAGCTGCGCGGGCGGGTCGGTCGCTCGGCCAACCGGGCCTACGCCTACCTGTTCTACAAGCGCGACCGCTCGATGACCGAGGAGGCCCAGCAGCGGCTGGAGGCCATCCAGGAGGCCACCGAGCTCGGCGCGGGCTTCCGCGTGGCCATGCGCGACCTGGAGATCCGCGGGGCGGGCAACCTGCTCGGGGCCGAGCAGGTTGCCCGCCCCGCGGATCTCCAGGT
>JBAXES010000915.1:0-1702 GCA_037140315.1 Chloroflexales bacterium | reverse complement strand
GTGTCCTGGGGGCGGGCGCGGCTGAGCGGCACATTGAGCCGGGCGGCCAGCAGCAGGGCGCGGTCGAGGGCCTGGCGCGGGCTAGCGAAGCGCTCGGGGGCCAGGGCGAAGTCGGCGCCCTCCTCCTGCACCATGATCATGTCGCCGATGATCTTGACCTCCTGGACGCGCTCGTCGTCGAGGTAGGGCTGGGCCGGCCCCCAGCCGAGCGACTCCTGGAACAGGCGTAGCAGGCCGGCGTCGTCATAGGGCAGACCGCGCAGGGGGCCGTAGCCCTGCTCGATCTGGCGGCCGATCAGCTCGCGCAGCACGCGCAGCACCTCGGGGTCGCGCTGGGATGCCGGGGAGACCGGGTCGAGCAGGGATGCGTCGAGCCGATCCAGCAGGGCGTCGCGCACGGCCTGGAGGACGGCCGGGTCGGCGGCGGGGTCGAACTGCGGTCGGCGCGGGGCCACGGGAGCGATGGCGGATAGCCCTCCGTCCTCGATCACGGTGAGCGGGCGGGATGGTGGGTGCATGGTATTTCTTCATATGCTGATGTGGCCGCCGAAGGCGGCCACATCAGCATATATAACATTACGCCACAGCCGGAGCAGCGGGCCTATCGCCATGAAAGCCGGCGACGATCCGGCGCCAGGGGCTCGTGCGCGGCATCGGCAGGCTGGGCGCGAGGCCGATGCGGGCGCAGAGGGCCTCGGTCACCCGGTGGGCCGCCTGGGTGAAGGGGCTGTGTGGCCCCAGGTCGAGCATGGAGATGTAGCCGTCGTACTCGTCGGCCATGCTGGCCAGGCGCGGCGAGCGCGGCAGGGTGCCGAGGGCACCGACCTGCGGGTAGCGGCGGGCGAAGAGTCCGGCCACGTCGCTGACCGTCGCGGTCACGCCGCGCTCGGGCTCCATAAAGAGCAGCAGGCAGTGGTCGAGGCGGTCGGGGGCGTGCTCGCGGAAGTGGTCGAGCATGTGGCCGACGCCCATACGCTCGCGGGCGCCGGGGGGCGCGGGCAAGATCACCGTGCCGCCCTGCTGGAGCACGTGGGTAGCGTAGGGCCGCCGCAGATAGTCGGGCGGGGTATCGATCAGCACCAGGTCGTAGCCATCGGCGGCGGCGACACCCTCGAAGAAGCCCTGCCAGTCGGGCAGGCGCACATCATTCTCGGCGCGGGCCACGCTGTGCGAGCCGATCAGGAAGTCGATGTCACCCCAGCCGCTGCTTCCGCCCCTGGTGTGGTCGGGCGCATAGATAAAGGGCCGAATGCCGGTGGGGTTCCAGTGGGCCGGGCCGCGCTGGATGAGATGCAGGTAGGAGGGCGCGCTGGAGGGGACGCGGAAGGCCGGCACCAACCCCGGATTCGAGATATCGCTATCCCAGACGAGGATGCGCAGGCCACGGCGGCGCAGGCCCTCGGCCAAAACGCAGGTGGCGAAGGTCTTGCCAATGCCGCCCTTGGCCGCGCCCACGGCCACCACGGGCAGGCGGCGCGGGCCGCCGGTGGCGTCCAGGCCAAGTTGCGCACCGACCCAGGCGGCCACCGCATCGGCGTCGGCCAGGCTGACGGCGGGGATACCGGCGCTCTGGGCATCGTTCAGGGCCGCGCGGGCCGGGCCGTAGAGGTTGAGCAGCACGCGCACCCCCGCCTGCTGGGCGATGGCCGCGCTGCGCCAGAGGTCGGGCAGGGGCACGCCCCGGCTATCGTCGAGGTAGAGG
>JBAXES010000914.1:0-1702 GCA_037140315.1 Chloroflexales bacterium | reverse complement strand
GGCCTGCGCTGGCTCAGGGGCCGCCTCCGCCGGCGCGGGGGCGCTGATCGCCTCCGGCGCCGCGCCGCCGCTGCGGCGGGCCTCGATCAGCCCGGCCAGGGCCTTCAGGCTCTGGTTGATCAGCGTCTTCGATGCCCCATCGATCAGGCGCTGGCCGACGCTGGCGATCGTGCCGCCGATCTGGGCCTCGCCGCCGTAGTCGAGGATCGTCGTGTCCCCCTCGACGCGCAGCTTGATCGCGCCGTTCCCCTTCAGGAACCCGTTGCTGCCCTTGCCGTCGACGTGGATCTCATAGGACTCGGGGGCGACCATGGTGTCGATCTTCACGCGGCCGTGGTAGACGCCGCGCACCGCCTGGAGCCCGACCTTCAGGGTCGTCTCATATTCGTTCTCGCCGACGTGATCGAGGTGCTGACACCCCGGGATGGCCCGCGCCAGCACCTCAGGGTCGTTAATCGCCGACCAGACCTCATCACGGGTGGCCTCGAAGGTGTAGTTTCCAGCGATCCTCACGCTGTACTCCTTGTGGTCAGTGCCGAGTGCTCGGCGCGCGCTGGGGCAAACGGCAGAGAGAGATTACACATACACGCACTTGGATACGCGCAGCGAGGGAAACGGCGGAGCATACGCGGGGGCTTTGGAGAGGAGTATGCGAGGCTGTGGCGCGCTGAATAACAGTGTCACAATTTCGCAGGCATCATCGCCGGCAGCCCGACGTCGCACACACATCGCCCGATGTGGCGATGCAACGCCGCTCGATCGATACATCGTTGGATATAATATTAATGCCATTGGGAGCCACCTGTATCGTACCCGAAGGCTATGCCCTTGTCAAGGCAACTAGAGCCGCCGGCGGTAACGCTGCTACAATAGCGCGGGTGCGACGATGCGTGTATCTGGGAGGCACGATGGCAGAGGGAAAGACCCCGGCGGCGAGCGCCGGGCCGCGCGGCCTGCCGGCGACCCTGCGCTCGCCGATGCTGCTGCTCGGCCTGCTGGCCGCGCAGTTCGCCCTGGCGCAGCTGCTCACCGGCGTGCAGTTCGGCGATGCGCCGCGCAACATGCACTGGGGCCTGCTCACCTTCGAGCACCCGGCCTTCTTGATCGGGGACGTTGACACCTTCGAGCGCATCAAGGGCTTCCCGCCCGACCCAGAGTCCCTCGGGCCGAACCGGCTGTGGGGATACCCGTACGGCAGCTTTCACCCCTGGTGGGGCCCGGTGACGCCCCTGATCTTCGCCGCCGTCTGGGGGGCCACCCGCTCGTACACGCTGCTCCAGCTGGTGGTGCCCCTCGCCGGCGGGGCCACCGTCCTGCTGACCTACGCCATCGCCCGCGATCTGCTCGACCGGCGGCGCGCCCTGATCGCCGCAGCCTTCCTGTCCTGCTACCCGATCTTCCGCGAGTATAGCTCCGTCTCGTACACCGAGACGCTCTCGGCGCTCTGGCTCACGGCGGCGTTCCTCTGCTATATGCGCGGTCGCACGGCGCTCACGGTCCTCTTCGGCGCGCTGGCGGCCCTGAGCAAGATGGACATGCTGGCGCTGTACGGCGGGGTGATCGCGGCCTGCGCGGCGTGGGACGTGCTGCGCCGCGAGCGGCGTCACCCGCTGGCCCACCATAGCGCCGCCCTGATCATCCCGCTGCTGATCGCCGCGCCCTGGGTCTGGTTCCACACCCTCGACGCCGGCCAGCGCGGCCC
>JBAXES010000913.1:0-1704 GCA_037140315.1 Chloroflexales bacterium | reverse complement strand
TTAAGAACAATATGTGGTTCGCCCACACGAACCGCAAGATGCTCGACGCGATGGCCAACCACGCCACGCGTATCCAGCGCATTATCGACCGCATCGGCTACGATATCGTCGAGGACTTCATCGACACCTGCCTGTCGCTCGAGAACCTGATCGATTACCACTCGCCCTACATCAAGCGTCCCGAGGCCCAGTCCCAGCAGCCCCTGGCGAGCGAGGCCGAGGCCGAGGAGCAGACGGCCCAGGGGCTCAAGGTTGATCGTGGCTACATGCGCGACTACATCAACCCGCCCGAGTACATGGCTGCTCAGCGCAAGAAGATCGAGGACGAGCGCGCCAGGCAGCGCCGCTTCCCCGAGAACCCCCAGCGCGACATCCTGCTCTTCCTGATGAACTACGCGCCCCTGGAACGCTGGCAGCACACCGTCCTGGAGATCATCCGCGATGAGGCGTACTATTTTGCGCCTCAGGGGATGACTAAGGTACTGAACGAAGGATGGGCCTGCGTTCAGGGTCATTCTCGTATGTATACTCGGAGTGGATTTATACAAATAAAAGAGATTGTTGAAGCTAAATCGATTACCTTGGTCAGCGACGGCGAGGAGCATCAGCAGATCTACGACTGGGCCAAGTTCGAGGATTACGAGACGGTGAAGATCCGCACCCGGCGCGGTCTGGAGTTGGAGGGCTCGTTCAACCACCGGCTGATGCTTCCCGACGGGGGATGGCGGCGGCTCGACGAGATGCAGATCGGCCACCGGGTGAAGATCAGCGGTGGGCAGCGGCTCTGGGCGACCGAGCAGGTCAAGCTCAGCTGGAAGCCCCGTGCTCGCCCGACCTTGGCTATGGTGGCTGCTCAGGTCGGTGCGCCCGTATACATGGTGCAGCGATTCCGTCGTGGGGAGCAGACTCCCTATGATGCGATGTTGGCACCACTTGTGGCTGATTATGAGGCTTCCATCGCCTTACTTGGCCCAGCAGTGAGTAAGCGTAAGCCCATCCGCGTGCCCGAGGTCGTCGATGAGCGACTGGCCGCCTTCCTCGGCTACCTCTGCGGCGACGGGCATATCAGCGAGGTCAAGCGCACCATCGGTCTGACCACTGGCGATGCGGATCAGGCCCAGGTCTTCGCCAACCTGGTCAGCTCGCTCTTCGGCATCGAGGCCCACTGGCGCAAGGATGGCAACCGCTGGCGGATCAGCTTCTCGTCGCTGGATGTGCAGGACTTCCTGAAGCATCTCGGCCTGACAACCGGCGTCTCCGCCCGCCAGAAGACCGTGCCCGACGTGATCCTGCGCTCGCCCGAGCAGGTTGTCGCCAGCTTCCTGCGCGCCCTCTACGACTGCGACGGCTACGCCGGGAAGCAAGGCGTCATCCTCTCCTCGTCCAGCGAGGAGATGGGCAAGCTGGTGCAGCTGCTCCTGCTAAACTTCGGCATCCTCTCGTCGCGGCACCTCCAGCAGGACGGCTGCTGGCACATTCACACCGCAGGCCGTTCGACAGTCGACTTCTTCATGCGGGTCGGCTTCGGGCTGGAGCGCAAGCATGCCGCCCTGGGCGCATACATCGAGGATCGCCGCTGGTTCAAGGCCGAGGACTGGAGCGACGAGATCGTCCGCATCGAGCGCGGGCGCGCCGACGTCTACGATATCTCGGTGGCGGAGACGCACCGCTACGCGGCCCAGGGCTTCATCAACCATAACAGCT
>JBAXES010000912.1:0-1712 GCA_037140315.1 Chloroflexales bacterium | reverse complement strand
CGCGCTCTGGTAATCGTGCACGAGTGTGCGCACGGCTGCGCCGGCCTCCGCCCGCACGGTGAAGGGCTGGAAGCTCTCGCTGCCCACCGCCGTCAGCACTACGACACTGAACGGCTCGTGCGGATGGGCGGCGGTGAGCGTTTGGGCCTGCGCCCACTGCGCCCGCCGGTGTTCAGCCCGGCGGATCTCGTCCTCGATCTGGCCGCGCTCGATTCTCAGGTTGCGCCGAGTGTCCAGCCAGACTGCGCGCACCCGATCCAGCCGAGCCACCTCGGCCTCCAGCTGCACCTTGCGCACGACTTGTGGGTTGCCGCTGGCGATGGCTTTGATCTCGGCGGCCGAGAGCACCACCTCGGAGGTGTCCTCAGCGGTGCGCGCCGTGATCTCGCCGGCCAACGCCTGCTCGATGAAGCGTGCCTTGCTCTCGATGGTTTGCCACATGTAGGAGTCGAAGGAGCCTTCGGTGATATAGGAGAGCACGTAGACCTCGGGCCACTGGTTCCCCTGGCGCAGGATGCGCCCGTGGCGCTGCTCCAGGTCGCCTGGTCGCCAGGGGCAGTCCAGGTTGTGCAAGGCAATCAGCCGGCGCTGGACGTTCATCCCGGTGCTCATCTTGCCGGTCGAGCCGATCAGGACGCGCACCCGGCCATCGTTCATCGCGGCGAACAGGGCGTCGCGCTGGGCCTTAGTGGCCACGTCGTGGATGAAGGTAATCTGGTCACGCGGGATGCCCTGAGCCACCAGCCCGTCGCGGATCTCGTAGTAGACAAAGTTGGCCAGCCAGCGCTCCTCGGCGGTCTCGACCTCGGGAGCACCCTCCTCTCCCGCCTCCAGCATGGTTGTCGTCAAGCGGATCGTCGGATCATCGCCGCCTGGCCCGCGACCCTTCGGCGTGGCTAGGTCACAGAAGACCAGTTGGGTCGCCTGCTGGGCGTCGAAGACCCGGTAGAGGTGGGCGACGTTCGCCACCAGGGCGGCGATCTTGCTCTGGCGGGGCCGAGGCGCTTTCGGCACCACCAGGCGGATGTCCAGCGCGGCCTTGCGCCCATCCCCCACCACCCGAAGCATGTTATCGACCGTCGGATCGACCCGCCCGCTGCGCACGGCGTCGGCGCGAGCAGCCAGCGACTGGACGTAGCGCCGCAGGGCTAGCGCAGGCGGGATGACCACCGGGATAACCTTGCCGGTGACCAGGCTCGGCTCGGGCAGGCCCATCTGGGCCTTGGTGCGCACATTCAGCACCTGCCGCCACATGCTCGACAGCTCCGGCAGGTTGACGAAGGTGGCCAGCCGGGTGTTCTGGCGAAATCCCGATCCGTCGGGCTTCAGCTCGAAGGCCATCTTCGGCTGGGCGTAGAGCGAGACCCACTCGTCGAAGTGGTGGATGCCCACCGCCTCCAGCTGCGGCTCCTGAAGGTAGAGCTGCATCACATACGCCTCGCCGATGGTGTTCATGATCGGGGTGGCGGTGAGGAAGGCGACCTTCCTGCGCCGCCGAAGCAGATCCCAGGTCTTGATGCGCATGTCCAGTGCGCGCTGGCTGTGCGCGGTGGGAAGCCCGGCAATGTTGGTCAGTCGAGTCTGCACGGGCAGATTCTTGTAGGCCTGGGCCTCATCGACGATCAGCATGTCGATGCCCAGCTCCTCCCAGGTGATCGTCAGGGCAACTGCAAAGTCGTACACGTAACCGGAAAAATGCACAGTGAACACCT
>JBAXES010000911.1:0-1712 GCA_037140315.1 Chloroflexales bacterium | reverse complement strand
TCAAGAAGCTCTACCCGACGCTCAACCCATCAGAATAAGATGGACGGAGTACTAGAACATGCGCGAGGCGTTGCTGAGCCAGGAGTCGCCCTCGTCATCATAGCGGTCGGGCGCTGGGTCGGTCGGCGGCTGGATCAGCCCGGCGAAGGGCCGCAGCGGGGTGTTGTGGCTGAACTGCCACTGGATGGCCGCCCGGATGAACTGCCAGGGCGGCAGCGTGGCGATCAGCTGGAGGTTCTCCAGTGGGGTGCCCTCCTCGTCGAGGAAGCGCAGGATGCGCTGGATCGGGTTGCGCGCGAACATGGTCGCGAAGATCGGCTTGAGCGCCTCACCGTAGTGGTCCATCATCTCCAGCATCACCGCGTCGAGCAGCCGGTAGCGCCGCGAGTCTTCGGGGCGGTCGAAGGGATGCCCGTGGTCGAGCAGCGAGCTGATGATCGCCGCCGAGTCGCGCTGGATGCGGGTGAAGGCGTAGCCGGTGGTCGGCTTGACTCGCCCGCCCTTGGTGCCAATCGTCATCACGCGCTGGCCGACCCGCCTGGGGAAGGGGTGGTCGGTCGCCGGGATCACGCCCTGCTCCTCGTCCACGATGCGGTAGTCGGCGATGCCCAGGGCCTCCGCCAGGTAGGCGCGGAGGGCCTCGGCGTAGGCCTCGCGGCTGAAGCGCTCGCTGGAGAAGACGGTGAACTCGACCAGGGCCCGGCGCGGGGAGAAGGGCAGCACATAGAAGAAGCGGGTCTCGTCGCCCTGGGGGGTGCGGAAGTCCATCAGGGTGGCGGCCTCAGGCCGGAAGCGGTCCTCGCGCGTCTCGATCTCCCAGCCCTTAAAGTGCAACTGGAGGTACTGGTGGTGCTCGTCATCGATAACCTCGGCAGGCCGGTAGATACTGTCGAAGACCCAGTCGGCATGGTAGGTCTGCGCGTCGATGATCACCTGGGCCTGGTCGGGGCCATCGACGATCTGGTCGACGACCGCATGGAGCAGGGTGACGTTCGGGCAGGCGGCGAGGGCCGCGTGCACAAAGCGGTAGAAGTCGATCCCGCGGATCATCTGGTAGCGATAGCCCTTGAGGTCAATATGCTGATCGCGGTCGTCGTCGGCCAGCTGGAGGTGGTCCCACGAGCGGTAGACGATCGGCTCGAAGGGCGTGGGCTCGTCGCTCCAGAAGGCCCAGGTGCGGTCGTTCTGGGTCTTGGTGCCCTTGTCGATCAGCAGGATGGAGCGGTCGCGCAGCGAGCTGTTGATCAGTTGGTAGGCCAGGCTGAGCCCGGCCGCGCCGCCGCCGGCGATGATGATATCGTAGCGATCCATCGTTCCCTCCATCGATAGACCCGCCCGGCTAGCTTCGGGTCGGCGGGCACTACTATAGCAGGTAAGCGTTCAGGCTCCCCCCCATGGGTAGGAGTTTGGGAGCAGGCTGATTCGCCCAATAGGGCCGGTACAAACGTCGCTGTCACCAACCGCCACGAGATCCGCGTATCGATTTCGTCAATTTAGCGTATAAATACAGATGGACACAGCCATTACTGCCCACCTCGATGAACGTGTCATGTGCAGGATTATTCTGCACTTGATTGCGCATACTCGCTTGGCGCACGACCGACAAGATGCCGATCACCAACTCGTGCGGGCGGCCTCGACGAGATGCGTGCGACGCACTATAGTGGACCCAAGAATCTAGACACTCAGGCGAGCAGGGTTCCGTACAATAG
>JBAXES010000910.1:0-1712 GCA_037140315.1 Chloroflexales bacterium | reverse complement strand
GCGAAGCCGGGGGCGGCCCCAACGGGCTGGTCAAGGTTCACCACCTGAACGCGGGTCACAGGGAGATTGAACGTGCCGGTTCCGCTGGTGCGCCCGCCAAAGGCAAAGGAGAGCAGCCCGGTGATCATCAGCGGAGCGCCGAACATCATCACCAGGGAGAAAACGCTCTGGAAGATGTGCGTGAGATCTTTGGCAGCGATCGTGAGCGTCTTCATGGTTCATCCCGTAATGCTTTGCCGGTCAGGTGCAGAAAGACCGCCTCGAGGTTCGGCTCCTCGATCATTACCGAGGTGATACGCACGCCAAACTGTGCGGCAGTCTCAAACAGGCGCGGCAGGACGAGGTTGCTGTCGTCAACCAGGAGGGTGAGCCGGCCGCGGTCTGCCGAGAGGCTGTGAACACCAGGAATGCTCCGCCAGCACGTGACCAGGGCATCAGCCTCGGTATCCAGCGTAAGATCGAGGCGGGTTCGCTCGCCGACGAGCCGGATCAGCTCGGCGTGGGTGCCACAGACGATCACCTTCCCCTGGTCCATGATCGCGATCTGGTGGGAAAGCTCCTGCGCCTCTTCCATGTAGTGGGTGGTGTAGAGCACGGTCATCCCCTGCCGGTTCAGCTCCTTGACGTTATCGAGGATGTGCCGCCGGCTCTGCGGATCGATGCCCACGGTCGGCTCGTCCATGATGATCACGTCCGGCCGGTGCAGCAGGGCCGCGCCGATGTTCACCCGGCGCTGCATCCCGCCCGAAAACGTTCCGACCGTGTCGTTCTGGCGCTCGGTGAGGCCGATGATCGCCAGAACCTCAGCCACGCGCTGACGCAGGGCGGTGCCACGCAGTCCATACATCTTGCCCCAGAACTCCAGGTTCTCGCGGGCAGACAGATCCGGATAGAGGGCAATATCCTGAGGAACCACACCAAGACAGGCCTTCACACGCTGAGGGCTCTGGCGAATGGAATGCCCACAGACAGAGGCATCGCCCTGAGTCGGCTGGAGCAGGCACGCAAGCATCGCGATCGTCGTGCTCTTCCCGGCGCCGTTCGGCCCCAGCAGGCTGAAGATCTCGCCGGCACGAACCTCAAAGCTGACCCCACGAACCGCGGAGACCGCGCGGAACTGCTTCTGCAGATCCTGGGCGCGAATGGCTACTCCGTCAGGCATTGATGCGCTCCTTTGCTGCGGTGCGGGCCGGGCGGGCCGGACGCCTGCGGATGATCCATTCAGCCACGGCCAGGTTGATCACCCAGGCCGCGCCCATCAGGAGCGCGCGGCGCAGCTCGCTCGGCGGGCCGGCGATGATTTCCCCGGCCATCAGGGCCAGGGCCTGCGTGCCCGCGCCCATGCCGATGGCGTAGCCGCGCAGCATCCAGTCGCCGTGTGCGGCAAAGTCCCGCTGCCAGATCGCGGCGATACCGCGGATGATGGAGAGGAGCATCGCCGAGCCGAAGAGCAGCCGCAGGCCATAGAGGATCGCCCCGTCGCCCACTGGCCAGGGGTAGAACAGGGTCATCCACAGCCCGGAGAGGGCGACGATCAGCCCACACGGGATCAGGATCCACCCGGCGATGCGGTGCCAGGCGTGCCGCCGCCGACGCAAGCCGGGGACGAACTGGAACGCGCCCAGGATGGCATAGAGGCTGACGCTGACGATGTGCAGCACCACCGGCAGGGGCGAGGCGAAGAAGCGGGCGTTGGCCGGCGTGATCGCCGC
>JBAXES010000909.1:0-1713 GCA_037140315.1 Chloroflexales bacterium | reverse complement strand
CCCACGGCGGCCACGAAGATCAGCGCGAAGATGATCTCGGGGATGGCCCGGTTGATGTTCAGGATGAGCCGCGTGGCCTGGTACACCGCCGGGTGCGGCGAGATATTGCGCGCCGCCAGCAGGCCCAGCGGCAGCGAGAGCAGCACGCCCACGATGGTGCCAACGATCGCCATCTGGAGCGTCTCGACGATGTAGGGCAGCACCAGCGGGATCGTCAGCGTCAGCTGGTCGCCCAGCGCGCCCTGGAGCGGCGCAGGAACGTCCAGCGATGTGGTGTCCAGATCCCACTTCAGCGGGAAGAGCCGGGTCACAAAGTCTACGATGTGCGGCACGCCCTCGACGAGGGAGAGCGGGCTGGCCTTCGCGCCGTTCAGCGCCCAGCCGACCACCACGATCAGCACGACCGCCGTGCTGATCTGGCGCGCGCCGATCTGCGGCCACGGGGTGATCAGCCGCTCGCGCGGCACTGCGGCGGGTCGCTCCGGCTGCGCGCCCGCATTGATCTCAGAGGCCATGCCGTGTTCCTCCCTACGCGAGCGAAAAGCCAAGCTCAGCCGCCTGACGGGGCGCGCGGTCGAAGCGGTAGACGCGATCAAGCACGGCCTCGCTCAGCCCGATCGGCGGCCCGTCGTAGACCACCGCGCCCTGGGCGATGCCGATCACCCGGTCGGCGAAGGCGCGGGCCAGCTCGACCTGGTGGATGTTGATCAGCGTGGTCACGCCGTCCTCGCGGGCGACACGGGCCAGGTCGGCCATCACCTGCTCGGCCAGCTCCGGGTCGAGGCTGGCCACCGGCTCATCGGCCAGCAGGATGGTCGGCTGCTGCGACATCGCCCGCGCGATCGAGACGCGCTGCTTCTCGCCGCCCGAGAGCCGGTCGGCGCGCTGGGTGGCCTTCTCGTACAGGCCGACCCGCTCCAGGTTGCGCACGGCGATCTCGCGGTGCTCCCGGCCAAAGAGGCCGACCAGGCTCGCGGCGGCGTTAGCGTAGCCCAGCCGTCCGGTGAGCACATTGGTGATCGCCGGCAGGCGATCCACCAGGTTATACTCCTGCCAGATAAAGCCGATCCGCCGGCGCAGGGCGCGCAGCGTGCGCGGGTCGGCCGCCACAATATCCTCGCCGCCCAGGTGGATCGCCCCGCCCGTGGCCCGCTGGAGGCCGCAGATGCAGCGCAGCAGCGTGCTCTTCCCCGCGCCCGAGCGCCCGATGATCGCCACGATCTCGCCGCGCTCCGCCTGCATTGAGACGGATCGCAGGGCCTCGTGCCCGTTCGCGTACACCATCCGCAGATCGCGGATCTCTAGCAGGGCCATAGGGCGCATCCCTTCTGCTTGGTAGAGCCACACGTGGGCATAGGCATTGTGCGCGACGCGGGTTAACCTAGTGTGGCCAGGATGCTAAGTGCGGGTTAAGGCTGGGTAAAGCGTGGGGCAAGGCAACACGCAGCGGGGATGGGCAGGTGTCGCCTGCCCATCCCCGCATCGCATTCCAACGGATCATCTCCGCTTAACCTGAGCTTAATGAGCGGGCCATCGGCGCTTAACTGTCCTCGGCTACACTCGCCTTGTCACACCGTGTTCAACATGTATTGAGTGAATTAAGGGGAATCGTACCATGGCTCGTACGAAGGTATCTCGCCCGCTGGCGGTGCTGGTCGCGCTCGTGTCGCTCTTCGCCATGCTGATCGGCAGCGTCGGAGCCCAGCCCAGCTG
>JBAXES010000908.1:0-1715 GCA_037140315.1 Chloroflexales bacterium | reverse complement strand
CCCCTGGCGCCTGCGCTCGGCGGCGGGGGCCTCCGGCTCGGCCTCAGGCGCGGCGGTCGGCGCGGGGCGCAGGCTCAGGCGGTACTGCCCGTCGAGGGCCCCGCCGACCACAGTCATGGCCATCGCGACCCAGAGCAGCATCAGGGTGGCCACGATCGGGATGCCGGTGGCGCCCTCGACCACGTGGCAGACCACCAGGCTGAAGGTGGCGATGTACAGCACCTGCCAGCGCCAGTCCTGGCTGCGCAGCATCAGCCGGGCGGCGAGCACCAGGAAGCTGATCACGAGGAAGAGGTAGCTGGCCAGCCCCACCACGCCCTTCGTCACCAGCTCGTCGAGGATCGCCTGGTGCGAGCGGTCGGGCGAGGCCCCGCGGGCCTCGACGTCGGAGAGGGAGGGCGGGAAGAACGGGTTGAAGGCGACGAACATGCTCTCCGGCCCCCAGCCGATCAGTGCGCGCAGGGGGTTGGAGGTGATCAGGCCGATTGCCCCGCCGCCGTGGGCGTCGCCGGCCCAGATCAGCCGGCGCACCAGGCCGGTGCCGCTATCGGCCTGCGTGAGCTGGCCCATGCGCCCGAGGTAGGGCACCTCGCGCAGCCGCACGAAGATCGGCGCGTCCGAGAAGTTGAAGGCCGCCAGGAAGATCGCCGCCAGCACGGTGACGCTGACCCAGCCGATCAGCAGGGCGCGCAGGCGCCCGACGAGCCTGGCGGCCCCCCCGGCGCGGGCGCGGCGTAGGGCCACCCACAGCAGCAGGGTGAAGAAGGCGAACATGCCGGCGCCCAGGCCCATGAAGGGGCCGCGGCTCTGGGTGAACACCGTGGCCACCACCATCAGCAGGGCGGCGGCGGCGCTGACCGCCGCGCCGATGCCGACGCTCAGGCGCGAGGGCTGCGCCGAGCGGGCCGGCACAAACAGGGCCATCCCGTAGCCGGCCACGCCGCAGCCGATGCTGACAAACAGCCAGATCCACCAGTCCACCGCGTTGGGCGCGTCTTTGGGCAGGGCCGCCGCCTGGATGCCGGCGGCGGCGGTGAGGGCGAACTGCGCGCCGAAGAGCAGCAGAAAGCCGAGCATAAGCAGGCCGGGCCAGAGCGGGACGCGCCCGCCCGCGCGGTCGAAGTCGGTGGTCAGCACCCACCAGATGCCGGTGGCGCTGATCACCGCGCCGGGGAAGACCCACCAGTAGCGGAAGTCCACCGTGCGCACGGCGGCGCCGAACTTGATCACCGCGAGCAGCAGCAGGACGCCGCAGAGCAGCAGCAGGGCGCGGGCGAGGGCCCACAGCCAGTCGGTGCCCGGGCTGGCGCTGGGCGGGGCTGCGCGCAGATCGCCCAGGCCGGCGACAAGCCGGTAGATGGCCAGGGGCGTCACCATGATCAGGAAGGCGGCCACAAAGATCGAGTTGCCGAGGGTCGAGGCGACGCGGGCGATCACATCGCCCTGCCAGGGCAGGGGGTCGATCGTGAAGTGCTGGAGCACCCCGTAGCCGGCCGCCGTGACGCCCGAGATTATGGTGATCGTGATGATCCGCTCGACCTGGGCGCGGGTGCGCAGGGTGACGATCATCAGCACGAAGAGCAGGATATAGGAGAGGTTGGTGTAGGTGCCCTGGAGCCGCTGGTACGAGCCCCAGAAGCTGGTGGCCGGCACCACCGAGGTGGCCGTGGTGATCAGGAAGATCAGGGCGTAGACCAGGGCGGGCAGGGCGAGGG
>JBAXES010000907.1:0-1715 GCA_037140315.1 Chloroflexales bacterium | reverse complement strand
CGCCCGGCGCGCGCTTATGCACTGCGCGGTCTTCGCGGCCGAGATCACGCCCGCCGCCCTCGACGCGGTGATGGGCATGACCGGCGGCGAGAGCGCGCCTGCGCTCAGCGCGCTGGCCAGCCACTCGCTGCTGCGCCGCCAGGGGCCAGACAGCTACGCCCTGCACGCGCTCATCCGGCAGTACGCCGCGCAGCACCTGGCCGAGGAACCGGCGGCGACGCAGGCGGCGCAGGCCCGCCACAGCCAGTACTACCTGGCGCAGCTCTGCGCGCTGGATCTTGAGCGCATGGGCGCGGGCCAGCCCGACGCCCTGCGTGCCCTCGACGCGATCTTCCCTGAGGTGCGCGCCGCCTGGGAGTGGGCCTGCGCCCACGGCGCGCACGCGCAGGTGACGCCCGCCGTGCATACCCTCTACCGCTACGCGCTGACCCGCGGCCACGCGGCGCAGGCCGCCGCGCTGATCACGCAGCTTGAGGCCGCGCTGCGCGGGGAAGTGGATCCGGCGGCGCAGCGCGACCGCGGGGTCGCGCTGGCCCGGCTGGCCTGGCTCCAGCACGAGCAGAGCGACTACCAGCGCAGCCGCGAGTCGGCCCGGGCCAGCGCCGCGATCCTCAAGCGCTGCGCCGCGCCGGATGCCGCCCTGGCCTACACCGTGATCGCGGAGCTTGAGGCCGCCGACGGCGCGATGCTTGAGGCGCGGGCGCGGCTCGACCAGGCCCGCGCCTGCCCCGACCTGCGCGCCAGCGACCGGGTCTGGATCCTGGTCAGCTACTCCCAGATCATCGGCGCTGCGGGCGACTGGGCGGCCGCCCGCGACGCCGCCGCTGCGGGCGTGGGCATCGCCCGCGAGGCCGACGACTGGCTCGCCCTGGCCACCAGCCTGGGCAAGCTGAGTACCATCCTCATGATGCTCGAGGATCTTCCCGTAGCCATCACGCTGGCCAGCGAGTCACTCGACTACATGCGCCGGCTCGACGACCGCCGCGGCCTGGCGATCATGCTGAACAACCTGGCGGCCGCGCGCATGCTCATGGATGGGGCCTCGCTGCAGGTGATCGCGCTCATGGAGGAGAGCCTGGCGATCGACCGCGCCATTGGGCGGCCCGCCGGGATCATCACCGGCATCCACTCGCTGGGCTACGTCCACATCCTGCTCGGTGAGTATGCGGTGGCGGCGAGCTACCTGCACGAGGGGCTGCGGCTCGTGCCGACGGTTGGCGTGCCCGCGGTGACCTTGGAGCTGCTGGAGGGCGTCGGGAAGCTGCTCGCCGAGACCGCGCGCCCCGAGGCCGCCGCTGCGCTCCTGGCGCTGGTTGCAGCCCACCCGCAGACCGACCAGTATGTGCGCGAGCGGGCCCAGGCGGTGATCGCGGCGTCCAGGTATGCGCCGACACCTGCGGGGGCCGCGCCGCTCCAGCTCGAGGCGGCCGTGAAGCTGGCTATCGACGCGCTGGACGCCCTGACGGCCAACCTGCCGCCGCCTGTATCCGCAGAGCGGCTCTCCGCCTGATGCGCCCGCCCTCATATCAAACTTTGCAATAGACAAGGGAACAGGGAACAGAAATACCGCATCCTGATGCAGTGCAATTGCCTGAACTGTACCGTACGCTGAAACCTTGTCATACCGTAAACGTCGCCCTGTCACCTTGAATATCTCGCCCCATGTCACCCTGAGCGCAGCGAAGGCGTTGCCTTGCCCACACCCCTACCGCACC
>JBAXES010000906.1:0-1716 GCA_037140315.1 Chloroflexales bacterium | reverse complement strand
ATCCCAGACCCTGCGCCGACCCCGGCGGCAGCGCCGCAGGCGCCCACGCCGCGCCTGGTGGTCGTCGATGGCGGTCAGGTCCTGAGCTTGCCCACCGACCGGGCCGAGATCATCATTGGCCGCGAGGACCCGGTGAGCAACATCTTCCCCGAGGTGGATCTCACCTCCTTCGGCGGCGAGGCTGGCGGGGTGAGCCGCCAGCACGCGAAGATCACCCAGAGCGGCAGCCAATGGATGATCGCCGACCTAAACAGCACGAACTTCACGCGGGTCGACGGGGTGCGCCTGGAACCCCACACGGACACGCCGCTTCACGACGGCGCCCGCGTCCAGTTCGGGCGGGTGGTTACGACGTTTCACACGTAGGGCTGACGTTATTGTGCCCAGCAGAACCAGTTTTTTTGTTCTGCGGCGGTTACGCCGCACCGCAGCAGAACCAGTGCAGCATGTGCCTGCTGGGCACAAATAGAGAACCCATTAAGGGTACATCGGTTACAGAAGACGTTTATACTATACGCAATGAACATGTGATCCAGCCCAAGGATGCTATGAATGCTGTATGGGACAAGCTCAGCGCCCGGCTGATCCTCGCCTTCCTCGCTGTGGCGACGGCCGCCGTCGCCACCGTCAGCGCAATCCAATCCCAACAGGTGAGCAGCGCACTCCTCACCGATAGCAGCATGCTGCTCCGCGCCCGCGCGGAGGCCGAGGCGCGCCGAGTGGGCACCGCCATCGACACGCAGATCTCGCGGCTGCGCGGCATCGCGGTGGGGAACACCCTGCACGCCGCCGCCGACCGGCAGGTGGCCAGCTACGCGACGGACGACGAGGCCGAGATCGCGCGCCAGATCAGCGCGAGCGACGCCCGCTGGGTCGCCGCCGGCGAGGGCTCCCCGATCATCACCGGCGTACTCAACACGTCGCTGGCCGACGACCTGCGTGCCCAGACCCGGATCGACCAGAACCTCATCGACCTTATGTTCACTGACCGCTATGGCGCCCTGGTCGCATCAAGCAGCCGCACCGCCAGCTACCGCCAGGCCGACGAGGAGTGGTGGAAGTACGCCTCCACCGCTGGGGTCTATGTCGGGACGCCAGCCTTCGACCGCAACAGCGGGACGTTCGGCATCACGATCGCCATCGCGATCCGCTCGCAGGACAAGGGCGACTTCGTCGGCGTCCTGCGCTCCACCTACCGCGCCGAAGCGATCACCCTATCCTTGACCGAGGATCGCTTCGGCGCGGGCACGAAGGCCGACCTGCTGATCGGTGATAGCATCCTGGAGCCCGGCGGGAGCCAGCTTGGGACGCCCCCCGCGAGCGACGCCAGCGCCATCACCAATGCCCACGAGACCTCCTACACCCTCGTCCAGTACAAGGGTTCTCCCCGGCTGCTCGCCCTCGCCCCCGTCACCAACGCCACCCAGGTCGCCAGCCTAAACTGGGGGGTCATCCTCTACCAGAACCGCAGCGACGCGCTGGCCCCGGTGAGCAGCGCCCAGACGAGCACGCTGATCACCGCACTGCTCGTGCTGGCGGCCACCGCCATCGCCGCCGTATTTATCGCCGACCTGATCAGCGCGCCGATCCGGCGGATGACCATCGCCACCGAGCGGATCGCCGCCGGCGACCTTGAGCAGCACGTCGGCATCACCGGCGGCGCCGAGATCGGCCGGCTGGCCCGCGGCTTCGACCAGATGGCCGCCGCCCTCAAGG
>JBAXES010000905.1:0-1719 GCA_037140315.1 Chloroflexales bacterium | reverse complement strand
CTGACGCGACAATGATGCTCGCCCCCCTCCTCAGCGACACGAGGATGCGGCGGGCGTTTGTGCGTTCTTAGCCAGTTGTAAGGGTGACAGCGATGCAACTTCCTCAGCGAGACGTCCACGGCCTCTATGACCCCCGCTTTGAGCACGACGCCTGCGGGATCGGCTTTGTCGCCCGAATCAGCGGGGAGCCTGGCCACGGCATCCTGGCCATGGCCCTCGAGGCGCTCTGCAACCTGGAGCACCGCGGGGCGGTCGCCGATGATGCCAAGACCGGTGATGGGGCCGGCGTCCTTGTGCAGCTGCCGCGCGAGCTGCTGCTGCGCGAGCTTGCGGCCCAGGGCCGCGCGACCGACGCGGACCGGCTCGCTCTCGGGATGTTCTTCCTCCCCCAGGACGCTGCCAAGCGCGACGCGGCGTGTACCATCGTCGCCCAGGCCCTGGAGGCGCGCGGGTTCGCCCTCCTCGCCTGGCGCGACGTGCCGGTGAACCCCGACGCCCTCGGCGCCCGCGCCCGCGAGGCTATGCCCCGCATCCGCCAGGCGATCATCGAGCGGCCCCACGGCGGCCCGGCCACCCTCTGCGAGCGCGGCCTCTTCCTGGCCCGCAAGCAGATGGAGGCCGCCTTCAAGGCCCAGGGCATCTCCGCCTACGTGCCCTCCCTCTCCTGTCACACTGTTGTCTATAAGGGCCTGCTTCTCGGCAGCAACCTGGCCGACTTCTACCCCGATCTGTGCGACCCCGCCTTCACCACCGCCCTCGCTGTCTATCACCAGCGCTACTCGACGAACACCTTCCCGACCTGGGAGCGCGCCCAGCCCTTCCGCATGCTCTCGCATAACGGCGAGATCAACACCGTCCAGGGCAACGCCAACTGGATGCGCGCCCGCGAGGCCGCCCTCGGCCTGCCCGACGACTTCCTGCCCGGCAGCCCCGACGCCTCGGCCCTGCTCACGCCGGTGCTCGATACCAGCGGCAGCGACTCGGCCCAGCTCGATAACGCCCTGGAGCTGCTCGTCACCGCCGGCCGCGACATCCGCCACGCGATGACGATGCTCGTCCCCGAGGCCTGGGAGAAGATCCCCGACCTCAGCCCGGCCCTGCGCGCCTTCTACCAGTACCACGCCTGCCTGATGGAGCCGTGGGACGGCCCGGCCGCCCTGACCTTCAGCGATGGCCGCGTGGTGGGCACCACCCTCGACCGCAACGGCCTGCGCCCGGCCCGCTATATCGTCACTAACGACGGCCTGGTGATCTCCGGCTCCGAGGTCGGCGCTGTCGCTATCGACGACGCGCGCATCGTCCACAAGGGCAAGCTCGGACCCGGCCAGATGATCGCCGTGGACACCACCACCGGCCAGATCTACACCGACGAGGATATCAAGACCAGCCTGGCCGCCCGCCAGCCCTACGACCTCTGGCTCAGCCAGCACATGCAGTCCCTCGCTCCGCTCGGGAATGTTGAATTGTCAATGTCGAATGCTGAATTGTCGGCGGATCATTCAACATTCAACATTCAACATTCAACATTAGACGCTCAGCAGATGGCCTTCGGCTACACCTCCGAGGAGCTGAATGTGGTGCTGCGGCCAATGCTCAGCAGCGGCCACGAGCCGGTGGGCTCGATGGGCGACGACACGCCCACCGCGGTGCTCTCGCAGCTGGAGCTGGGCCGCCCGCTCTTCCAGTTCTTCAAGCAGCGCTTCGCCGAGGTGACCAACC
>JBAXES010000904.1:0-1726 GCA_037140315.1 Chloroflexales bacterium | reverse complement strand
CTTTGTTTCAAAGACTATACCGCCGGGGGGCGGCGCATGGTTCGCACAGCTATCGCGGCGGGCAGATTGATCAGTCCTGTGATAGGGAGGCGTGAGCGAAGCGAGCCGCCAGCTTCAGCGCCTCAGTGGCTCAATCGTCCTGCTCAGCCCTATAGTGGAGTGGTCGCGACGTTGTGGAACCCAGCCCGTAGCATATGATCAGCCCAAGCGCGATGCCGTAGACGAGGTGCATGACAAAGGATATGCCGAACCACTGCGCGGTCATAGATGCCGTCATCTTCAGGATGATGGCGGCTGCCCCAAGCAGCGGCAGACTCATGACCTCGACGTAGAGGATGCCCAGCCCCACCCCTTTCTTCAGCGAGTCCACACGGATAGCGTCAATACGTGACACGGCTACGCCAAAGATGGCGCCAAACACAGGCCCTATCAGGTAATGCACGACCGCGCCCAGTGGGGTGCCGCCCGCAAGCGCTATCCCCAGCATGGAAAAGAAGCCCGCTGTGGCATCGCCGATGATCGCGAAGGAAATACTCGCTGGCGCGCCCATGGCGAGGATCAGCCCGACTCCGAACAGATCCATGATGATCGTGCCGACCAAACCGCCGATGAGTCCTATGGCCACTGCTTTGGTAAGGGTGGAGTCGCGAACATAATCCTTCGCGCGCGAATCATAGCGCAGTTTTGCTCGCATAACACTCCTCCCCTTGGTCAGGTTTGCTGCCTCTCAAGCAGGTAGTGCGTGCCTTAGTCGCCGCTCATGCACACAGGGTCTCGCGCAACATGTGGGGGGCGGTGCAACCGAGGGGAGGGGGAGGGGAGGAGAGGTAGTCGGCGGGTCATCGCCCCGCAACACTGTGAGTATATCCTAGTGTGGGGCAGGTGGTGAAAAGAACTAGACACCCTAGGGGAAGGTTCCTACACCCTTGACAAAGGCTTGACAGTTTGTCTATAGTGAGGGCGCGAAGCCTACAACACCGCCGCCTGGCATCCCCGCCGACACGCCGATAAGGAGGCACCTATGGCTCGATGGTTCTCGCGCCCCCTGCTGCGGCTCGTCGCCGCGCTGCTCGCCCTCGCCCTGCTCTCGGCCGCCCTCCCCGCCGCCTTCGCTCAGAGCGACACGCGCTCGTTCCCCCAGACCGGACACACGCTGCGCGGGCTCTTCCGCGCCTTCTGGGAGGCCAACGGCAGCACCGCGATCTTCGGCTACCCGATCAGCGAGGAGTACGCCGACCCGAACGGCGTGACGATCCAGTGGTTCGAGCGCTCGCGCTTTGAGTTCGTCACAGTGGGCGGCAAGCTTCAGGTGGCCCTCGGCAACGTCGGCGCCGAGTCGATCGGCGACCGGGCCTTCCCGAAGGTGCCGCCGATCAAGGACACCCCCGACCGGCGCTATATCCCCGAGACCCAGCATGTTATCCAGTACGGGTTCAAGCAGATCTGGGAGACGCGCGGCACGGCGCGGATCTTCGGCTACCCGCTGAGCGAGGAGATCCAGGAGGTGCTGGACGACGGCGAGTGGCACACGGTGCAGTACTTCGAGAAGGCCCGCTTCGAGTACTGGCCGAACTTGCCGCCCGGCCAGCGCGTGCTGCTCAGCCACCTCGGCCGCCGGCTCGCGCCCCCCGACCGCGCCGCTCCGGCGACGCCTGCGGCGGGCGGCCAGGCGACGCCCACGGCGACACCTGCGCCCACGCCCGACCTGCCGCCCAGCGTACGTGCC
>JBAXES010000903.1:0-1727 GCA_037140315.1 Chloroflexales bacterium | reverse complement strand
CACCCATGCCAGCAGCACGCCGAGCTGGGCCAGCAGCAGGGGCGCGGCCGGCCAGGGCGGGGCGGCCAGGGGCCAGCTGAGCGCGGCCGCGTCGAGGCGCGCGCCCAGCGGCCGATCATCGGTCGGCAGCAGGGTCGTGTCGGTCAGCATGCGCAGATCGCCCTCGCCATCAGCGAGGCTCCCCGGCGGCAGCAGCAGGTCGTAGCGGCGCGGCTGATCGGGCAGGAGCAGGCTGGCCCAGGGGCTGCCGTCGATCCGGAGCTCAACGCGGCGCGGCGCGGGCGCGCCCGGCGGCAGCCAGCCGAAGCTCAGGCTGAGCGTAGCGCTCTCGCCGCCCATCGGGCCGCGCAGCGTCAGCCCCGCGTCGCCGCTCGTCCAGCGGTAGCTGCTGCCCTGGCTGTCGACCTCCGGCCCATGGAGCCCCCCGACCAGCGAGCGATCCGGCTGGCTGCCGATGATCAGGCGATAGCCGCGATCGCGCAGCGAGTACGCGGCCAGGTTTACGCCGATGACCGCCAGGGCGAGCAGCGCAACCTGCACGATCCAGCGCTGCAGCAGACCCCAGCGGTAGGCCGGCGCGGTCGCTGGCGGATGGAGAGAGTATGACACCGGGAAAGCTGCTCCTTAGCTCGGCGTGATCTGCGCAAGCCGATCGGCCACCTGCGACTCCAGGCGCGTGATCGCCTGGCGCCGATCCTGCTCGCGGGTGGCGGCCTGAGATAGCGCGTCCTCCAGCTGACCGAGGCTGGCCACATAACGCTTGCGCAGGGCTCCCTCATCGCCCTCGCGGCCGAGGGGCTGCAGATTGCCCTGGATCTGGCGCTGCTGCTTGTAGATCGCCTCGCGCTCCTGCTCGATCTGGCGCAGGCTCGTCTGGGCCTCATCGATCTGGCGGTACAGATCCAGCACGCCCTCAAGGGCCTTCGCCGCCCTGGCGTCGAGCAGGCCGTCGCGCAGCAGCTCCTTCAGGCGCGGGCCGGTGAGGCCGCGCACCTGCTCCTGCCGGCTCACCAGGCGCCGCTCGGTGACAGCAAACTTGGTGCGGGCCTGCGGCGGGCAGGCCACCCGCCAGCGGGCGAAGCCGGCGCTCTCCTCATCGGGGCTGCGGGTGTCGGCCAGATCGTAGTGGGCCAGGCGGGGCTGCTCGACCATCACCTCGGCGGGGTGATCCAGCCCGCTCACGAGGTCGTAGCTGCGGATGCGCAGGTCGTACTCTTCGTACACCAGGTACTCATTGCGGATATGCACCGTGCGCAGGCGGCGCTCGGCGCGGCTCTGCTCGCTCACGGTGATGCCCAGCTCCACGGCGTAGGGCACGATCAGCTCGCCGCCCGCCCGCGTGAAGGAGAGCACCGCCTCGCCGACGTAGTCGCCCGCGTCGAGCACCGTCACCGGGCCGCGCTCCAGGGTCAGGCCGGTCTCGTTCGTGAGGCGCAGCGAGGCCACCGGGTGCGCCGGCAGCTTGGCCTGGTTGTAGAGCAGGTCGCGGCGGGCCGGCAGGCGCTTGCTGACAATCGGCACCATCGCCGACTGGCCGCGGGCCACGCTGACCGGGTGGCCAACGTGGTAGGCGAACAGCGCGCCGCGGTCGTCGCCCACGACACCGCTCACCTCGACCGACTCCGCCATCTGGTCGGCGGAGAAGCTCGCCGCGCGCGCCATCTTGGCGGAGGGCACCGGCGCGGCCATCATCGCCGGCATCGCCGCGCCGGTGCCCTCCGCCAAGA
>JBAXES010000902.1:0-1732 GCA_037140315.1 Chloroflexales bacterium | reverse complement strand
GCACCGCGTCGAAGTCCGCGCCGGTCTTCTGCTCGATGCGCCGGTCGGCCAGGGCCCCCGCGCCGTGGATGACCCCGCTGATCGGCCCGGCGTCGGCCAGGGCGGCGCGCAGCCCCGCCGCGTCGGCCACATCGGCGCAGAGGTAGCGGGCGCGCCCGCCGGCCTCGGCCACCGCGCGCAGGGTCGCGGCGATCTCCTCGCAGGCCCGGATGTCGCGCCAGGCGCGCTGGATGGCGGCGGGCAGCGGGCGCTCGCCCCGCGCGGCGATGTCCGCCGCGATACGCTGCTTGAGGGCCGCGTCGTCGAGGCTCGGGCCGGCCCAGGCGGGCGGCGGCGCGAGCGGTGTGCGCCCCAGCAGCACGAACCCGCAGCGGAAGCGGCGGGCCATGCCGACCACGCAGGCCGCAGTGATCCCACGCGCCCCGCCGCTGACTAGGAAGACATCATCGGCGCTGACCATCACGCCGCACCGATGGGCAGGTCGGCGCTGAGGGTTACCCGCCCGCGCGGGCCGTGGCCCACCTCGGCCAGGCGCAGGTCGGGGTCGGCGCTCTCGGCGCCGATCAGCTGGGCGGCCTGCTCCGCGCCAATCTCCGGGCTCAGGTCGATGCCCCGGCAGAAGACCCCGGCCCACTCCTGGCGCAAGGTCTTGACCAGGCCGAACACCCCGCCGCCGACCGGGCTGACCGTCCGGCTCACGCCGGTGCCCAGCTCGCCGTCCATGCGGGTGACGGCCATAAACAGCGCGCGCCCGCTGCGACCGGCCGTGGTCAGGCGCGGCCCGAGCTGCTTGGCGGCCAGGAAGACCAGCCGCACGATCTGCTGCTCGGCGTCGCTGAGCAGGCCGCCGGGCTGGGCCAGGGCCGCCGGCTGCGGGTGCAGGTGGATGAAGCCGCCCACCGGGCCGTAGCTCTCGGCGATCGTGCGCAGGGCCTGCTCAAGCTGGCCCTCGCTCATGTCCTGCAGGGCCAGCCGGCCCACGCCGCGCGGCAGCGCGGGGCGCGCGCCAACCACGGACTCTGGCAGGCGCAGCACCACCGGCTGCCAGCCGCGCTCGGCCATGGCCCCCGCCAGGGCGGCCGCGGCGTCCGTGCCGTCGTCGGTGATCACGCAGCTCCAGCCGTCTGGCACCGGGGCCTCCAGCCGATCCGGCGCGGGCAGCCGCACCAGGGTGGCGGGCGCGGTGGCGACGGCCCACTGCGGCGCAGGATTCTGGCCCTCACCCCCCTGCCCCCTCTCCCTTAAAGGGAGAGGGGGAGATGTCGGCGCAGGAAGCGATATCCCCCCCTCTCCCCGTGAGGGAGCGGGGCTGGGGGTGAGTGGTGTCGCCACCGGCGCGGCGGCGCGCTGGAGGTGCGCCACCACCTGGGCCAGCGTCCGCAGCTCCGCCAGCTCCTCCGGTGCCAGCCTCGGCAGCGTGAAGCGCGTCTGCATCGTCCCCAGGATGTCCACCCGCTTGATCGAGTCGATCCCCAGGTCCGACTCCATGTCCATCCCCAGCTCCAGCGTCTCCCGCGGGTAGCCCGTCTTCTCGCTCACCACCGTCAGCAGCCCCTCCGTCAGCTGCGCCAGCTGCCCGGGGTCGCCCTCACCCCCCTGCCCCTGCTCCCGCTGCGGCGGGAGCGGGGGAGTCAGACTCCCCGCTCCCCGTGAGGGAGCGGGGCTGGGGGTGAGGGCCGCCACCGGCGCGGCGGCGCGCTGGAGGTGCGCCACCACCTGGGCCAGCGTCCGC
>JBAXES010000901.1:0-1733 GCA_037140315.1 Chloroflexales bacterium | reverse complement strand
GGCGGGGGCAGGTCGGTTGGCGTAGACGCACGCGTGGGGGCCGCCTGTGCGACCAGGGTCGGCACGCCGCCCGCGCCGGCGGGCGGCCTGGCGCCGATCAGCCAGGCCGCCACGCCGCCCGCGCCGGCCAGCAGGGTGGCGAGCGCGACGATCATCAGCGCGGTCGTCGGCCCGGGGCGGCGACGGGCGGCCCCGCTCGGAGACGGCGTGGGCGGGATGGGAGCGCCAGTTTGCAGGGACGCCGCTGGCGGCACCGTGTCGGCCAGCAGGGTCGGGCTCGTGTTGGCGAGCGCGGCGCCGCCGCTCTGGATCTGCTGCAGCTCAGCCCGCATCGCGGCGGCGCTCGGCGACCGCCCGCGCTGGTCGAGCTGCAGGCCGCGGGCCAGCCACAGGGCAACCGCCGGCGGCACCAGCGGGTTCAGATCGCTCACGAGGCGCAGCGGGTCGCCCTGGCCCGAGGCCGTCCCGCCGAGCCGCTGGAGCACATCGGGCGGCGGCGCGCCGGTGAGCAGATGGTAGAGGGTCGCCGAGAGCGCGTACAGGTCGCTCGACGGCGTGGTGCCGGTGCCCTGCACCTGCTCCAGGGGCGCGTAGTTCGGCGTATACGCGAAGATGCTGCCCGTGCTGAGCGACTGCGCGGCGGCGTAGCCCTTGGCCAGGCCGAAGTCGAGCAGCACGATCTCCCCGGCCGGCGTCAGCTTCACATTCTGCGGCTTGATGTCGCGGTGGATGATCGGCGGCGACTGGACGTGCAGGTACGCAAGTACGGCGAGGGCCTGCTCGGCCCAGCGCAGCACCTCCTCGACCGGGAAGGGTCGGTCGCGCTGGGCCAGCAGGGTTCCCAGATCAGTGCCGGGGATAAACTCCATCACCAGAAACTGGGACGGCCCGTCGCTGAAGAAGTCGGAGACCTTAGGCAGCGCCGGGTGGCGCAGGCCGGCCAGGATGTGCGCCTCGCGCTCGAATGCGGCAGAGACCCCCGCCCCGCTGACGGTCATCTGCTTGAGGGCCACCGTCGCGCCCAGCCGCTGGTCGACGGCCTCGTAGACAGCGCCCATGCCGCCGCGCCCGATCATGCGTGTGATCAGGTAGCGCCCGTGGATGAGCGTGCTCGGCGGGAAGCCAGCATGGCTCTGTGGTTGCATCGTGTGTGCCCCCTTCCCATAGCCCGTATAATGGGACTATACTCATGACGCAGCGAGTCAAAGGAAGCCATATGCAAGAGTTCTTCGAGTTCGGCATTGGGTCACGCGTCCTGTACAAGATCGGCCTAGCCAGCGAGCTCGGCCCGGTGATCGAGGATCTGGGCACCCAGCGGATCTTCATTGTAGCCGACAAAGGTGTCGTGGCCGCCGGCCTGCTCGACCCGGTGGTCGCGGGGCTGCGCGGCAGCGCTGAGATCGTGGGCGTCTTCGACTCGGTGCCGGCCAACTCCTCGGTGGCCAAGGTGATGGAGTGCGCCGAGGCCGCCACCGCCGCCGGGGCCGACCTGATCATCGCCATGGGCGGCGGCAGCCCGATCGACACCGCGAAGGCCGTCCGCATCGTGCTGACCCACGGCGGGCACCTGCTCGACTACCAGGGCTACAATGTCATCCCCTCGCGCCTCGTGCCGATGGTCGCCATCCCAACCACGAGCGGCACCGGCAGCGAGGTGACGCCCTACTCGATGATCCGTGACGACGACCAGGATCTGAAGCTGAGCTTCGCCAGCCGCTACCTCGTGCCCGACG
>JBAXES010000900.1:0-1738 GCA_037140315.1 Chloroflexales bacterium | reverse complement strand
CCTTTCTGCCCCCCTTTTCGCCCCCCTTTTTGTCCCCTTCGCAAAAACGTATATTTGTTCTATCCTGTCCATAGGATACGGTGCGGTCATGAGCCACCCAAGAGTCACTGACACACGATGGGTAGCGAGGGAGGACACGATGAGCGCGAATACGGGAGCCGGGCAACCCAGGACAGAGTCGACGGTCGAGCCGCTGCTGGTGCGCGTGGAGGAGGCCGCGCGCATCCTCAGCCTGAGCCGCTCGACCATTTACGAGATGATGGACGCTGGCGAGCTGCCGTCGGTGCGCCGGGGGACGGCCCGGCGTATTCCGGTCGCGGCATTGCGGGCGTGGGTTGCACATCAGACTGGGCAGTCGTGAGCAAGCGCGGCTGCCGGCGTGGGTGAAGGGAGCATGTGATGGGGAAGCGACGTGGACACGGCGAGGGCGCGATCTATCAGCGCGAGAGCGATGGGCTCTGGTGTACCTCGGTTGACCTGGGCATTGTCAGCGGCAAGCGCAAGCGGAAGGTGATCTACGGGAAGACGCGCAAGGAGGTGGCCGAGAAGCTTAAGGCGCTCCACCGCGACCAGCTGTTGGGGGTGAACCTGAGCGCCGAGCAGCTCACCACCGGAGCCTTTCTCGACCGCTGGCTCCAGCAAGTGGTGGCCATCCGCAACCGCCCCCGCACGCACATCAGCTATAGCGATACCGTGCGGCTTTACATCAAGCCGCACCTGGGGACGACGCTGCTGCTCAAGCTGACGCCGGAGCACGTCCAGGCGATGCTCAACGCGCTCAGTGCCCAGGGCCTTGCGCCGCGCACCGTGACCTATACCCGCGCGGTGCTGCGCAAAGCACTGAATCAGGCCCTGCGCTGGGGCCACGTCCATCGTAACGTTGCCACCCTCGTCGATGTTCCGGCGGCCCGGCGCCACACCATCGCGCCGCTCACCGTCGACCAGGCTCGTGCGCTGCTTCAGGCGGTGCAGGGGCACCGGCTGGAGGCGCTCTATCGGTTGACGCTCTCGCTCGGGCTGCGGCGCGGCGAGGCGCTCGGGCTCCGCTGGCAGGATGTGGATCTCGAGCATAAGACGATCCGGATCGTCCAGTCGCTCCAGCGAGTCAAGGGTAAGCTGGTTATGGATGCGCCCAAGACGCATACGAGCGCGCGTCAGCTGCCCCTCCCCGACGTGCTGGCAGATGCCATGCGCGCACACCAGGCCGCGCAGGAGGTCGAGCGCGTGATAGCTGGCGAGGAGTGGCAGGAGCACGGGCTCGTCTTCCCGACCAGCGTGGGCACGCCCACCGAGCCGCGCAATCTGGTGCGTCACTTCAAGACGGCACTGCGGGCGGCCGCACTGCCGGAGACGACGCGTTTCCACGACCTGCGGCACTCGTGTGCGACCTTTCTGATCGCCCAGGGGGTACATCCGCGGGTGGTGATGGAGATCCTGGGCCACTCCCATATCGGCATCACGATGGACACCTACGCCCACGTGTTGCCCGAGTCGCAGCGCCAGGCGGTCGATGGCATTGCGGATCTCTTCAATCTGCCGGCTGAGACGCCAGGTGACCCAGCTGAACCGCCAGGGCCAGCACCTGGGGGAGAGGCGGCGGCAGAAGAGGAATCGCCGCCGGATGACGATCCGCCGTCAGCGTAAGTGTGGGGGACATCCGCACCCGTATGCCCTCGTCCGTAGCTGTCGGGCGAGTTTGGCTACAAAGATGGCTACATGACGATGCGGCGCGAGGATC
>JBAXES010000899.1:0-1738 GCA_037140315.1 Chloroflexales bacterium | reverse complement strand
GATGAAGGCGGAAGGATGAAGGATGAATACCTCGCCGATCACCGTGAAGCTCCATCCTTCATCCCTCATTCTTCATCCCTCATCCTTGAGCAGCTAGAGCAGGCCAACCTGTTCCTCGTGCGGCTGGACGAGGCGCGCCCGTGGTATCGCTACCACCACCTGTTCCGCGACTTCCTGCGGCGGCGCATCGACCGCGATCTGCCGGGGCGGCGCGCGGCACTTCACCAGCGGGCCGCGCGCTGGTACGCGGCGGAAGGTGAGATGGCCCTGGCGGTGAATCACGCATTGGCCGGTGGCAACATGGCCTATGCGGCCGACCTGATTGTGCAGGTGGCCTGGGAGCAGTTCAGCGCGCGCGGCGAGATCGCGAGCATTCTGGGCTGGGCGGATCGCTTCCCTGAGGCGGAGCTGGCGGCGTCGCCGCTGCTCAGCCTCTCGTTCGGACAGGCCGCATTTGCGGCCGAGCAGGCCGCCACCGCCGCGCGCTACTTCGCCCTGGCCGAGCAGGGCCTGGCGCGTGTCGCCGTCGCCGACCCCGCCACCACGGCAACCCACCTGAAGCTCATGCTCTACCAGTCGGTGGTGATTGCCATGGACGGCGCGATTATACGCGCGATGGCGCTGCTCGACAAAGTGGAAGGCCTGCTCCCGCGCCCGGAGGATGACCCAGGCATGGTCGCCGGGCACGCCCTCGGCAAGGGAATCTGCGCGATCCTGCGCGGCGATCTGCCAGCGGCCTATGCGGCGCTGGATCGGATGGAGCAGCTGGCCCGCCGGGCAAACCACCTGCACTTCGTGGTCGAGGCGACCCATCTGCTGGCCCGCGCCGATCTCTTGGCCGGGCAGCTCGCCCATGCCGAGCGGCGCTGCACGGATCTGCTGGCGCGCTTCGGCGGCACGCTGCCATCCATCCCGGCCCTCGGACTGGTGCTGGCCCGGCTGGGCGAGGTTGCCTATCAGCGCGGACAGCTGAGCCAGGCCGAGCAGCTGCTCCGCCAGGGTGCCCAGCATGGGCGGCGCAGTAGTGGCATGGGCGCGCGCCAGATCTGGCATGGGCTGGTGCGGGTGCTGGCGGCCCGGGGCGATCACATCGGCCTGCGCGCACTGCTCACCGAGCCCGAAGGGCAGTCCGGCCCCGCCAGCGGAGCGGTGCTGAACTCGGCGACCCTGGCGGCGCGGGCCGACGGCCTGCTGGCGCTCGGCGCGACGGACGAGGCGTGGCAGTGGGCGCTGCGCTGCGCTGCGGTAGCGGGGGATCACCTGCGTGAGCAGGAGACCATCACGATCACACGGGTGCTGCTGGCCCAGCGCCGCCCGGCGGAGGCGCTGGGCAGGCTAGAGTCGCTCATCGCCGCGACAGAGGCTGGTGGCCGCACGGGCTATCTGATCGAGGGTCTGGCGCTGCAGGCGCAGGCGCTCTTCGACCTGGAACGCCCGGTCGAGGCCCGGGCCTCCCTGCGCCGGGCCCACACGCTGGGCGATCCGGCGGGCTATGTGCAGGTCTTTGCAAGGATGAAGTCGGATCCTCATCCTTCATCCCTCATCCTTCATCCTTCACCAGAGCCGCTCACCGAACGCGAGCGGGAAGTGCTGCGCCTGATCGCCGATGGCGCGACAAACCAAGACATCGCCAACCGGCTGATGGTCTCGGTCGGT
This sequence comes from Chloroflexales bacterium, assembly GCA_037140315.1. Classification (GTDB taxonomy): domain Bacteria; phylum Chloroflexota; class Chloroflexia; order Chloroflexales; family Chloroflexaceae; genus Oscillochloris. Next base: position 82 of record JBAXES010000899.1, on the reverse strand, counting down.
ACGGTGAAGACCCACCTCAACCACATCCTCGGCAAGCTCGACGCGCGCAACCGCACCGAGGCGGTCGCCCGCGCCCGCGCCT